>NZ_JBZQEK010000026.1:0-14494 GCF_058719085.1 Candidatus Benthicola sp. | reverse complement strand
TAGTTGTCGTACCGCTCGCTGTCGCCGATCCGGAAGTTCCCGAAATCCGGAAGGGTGCCGAGACGCGGATGGTCTCCCGCTTCGATCACCGAGGACAGCCAGCGGCCGTTGCTGGAGAGACCCCCGTGATTCTCCACGATCACGTTGATCCCATAGCCGTCGGCGAACACGGCCAGACGGTGCAGGCCATCGGCAGCCAGCGCCCTCTGCTCCTCCCAGCTGCCGTCGCTGGCCGCGTTCACGCGGATCGAGTGGCAGCCGAGCAGCCGCGCGGCCTCGACCCAGGGGTAGTGATTCTCGACCGCCATGGTACGGGCCCCCTCGTCGGGATCGCCGAGACGCCCCAGCCCGTCGCACATGATCAAGAGGCTTCGAACGCCCTCCGAGTCGCACCGGTCCCGAAGCGTCATCAGGTAGGCCTGGTCCGTCGCCCCGGGGCCGAAGAAGGTGTTCACGTACTCGACGGCGAGGATGCCGAACTCACGGCGGGCCACGCCCGGGAAGTCCAGGTGGTCGATCGTTCCGGCCCCCAGCTCGCGGTGCAGAGACCATTCCGCGAGCGAAATGGCGAAGAGGGGATCGCCGGCCCTGCCCGGGTGTTCCGACGCTCGCGCCTCACGGGGCGTCCCGATGCCACCGGACAGCCGCGAGCTCCCGGACCCGAGCACGAGCCCGGCCGCCCCTGCCGTCAGCCTGCGCACGAACCGGCGCCGGTCGAGCCCCTCCAGGTTCCGGCCTCCGTCTTCCATCGCTTCTCCTTGCCGGTCGCGGACACAGCCGCGAGAATCCATCCGAATCCCCGGTCGAGCGAAACCTACAGCTTTCCACCCGCGGACACAGCGCTACCCGGCTCGCGCGAGTTCGAGGGCTGGAACCGTCACCGGAAACCGAAGCCGGCGGTACCTGCTCAGGAGGGTCGCATGAGCCGCAGTCACGTCCCCGAGCCGACGAAGGCGACCACGCCCCAGTCCGCGTTTCCGGAATACGAGAGCCGCTGGCGGCTGGCCCGCGACGTAGGGGTCTTCGAGCTGAAGCTGGCCCTCGACGGTGTGAAGGACCTGGTCATTGCTCCGCTCGCCCTCGCCGCCTTCATCGCGGACATGGTGATGCCCAGTGAGAGCCGCGGGGTGTTTCTCCGGGCGGTGATCCGGATCGGTGAGCGCTTCGAGAAGTGGCTCAACCTGTACGGGTTGAAGCGGCGCGAGAGCAGCCGGACGATCCTCGACGAGGGAGGATCGGACGTAATCGTCGATTACGTGGAGTCGAGGACGCGCGACCTGCACCGAGGGCTCCGCGAGAAGCGGAAGGATCGGGGACCGAAGTAGAGCGCACCGCACCTAAGAAGCCGCGTCGAGCGGCCCCTCAGAGCTCCACCTGCGTCCCGAGCTCCACGACGCGGTTCGGCGGCAGCCGGAAGAAGTCCGTGGCGCCCAACGAGTTGCGGGACATCAGCGCGAAGAGCCGGGCCCTCCAGAGGCGCATCGGGGGCTCCTTGATCGCGATCAGCTTCTCCCGGCCGAGGAAGTAGGACGTCTCCATCGGCCGGAACCGCATGCCTTTCTCCCCATCGCACTGAGCCAGCGCCGCGGGCACGTGGGGGTCCTGTGCAAACCCGTAGTTGACGGTCACCGAGTAGATGCCGGCCCCGAGATCGGTGCAGTCGATCCGTTCTTCGGTCCCGACGTGCGGCACCTCACGGGTGGCGACGCGCAGGAAGACGACCTGCTCGTGCAGCACCTTGTTGTGCTTGAGGTTGTGCAGGAGGGCGGGCGGCGTCTGACGGATTCCCGAGTGCATGTAGACGGCCGTGCCCTCCACGCGTTTGGGCGGGTGGCGCTCCATGCTGTGCACGAACAGCTCGACCGGCAGGCTCTGGTCCTTCATCCGACGTCCCACCACCAGTCGACCCAGCCGCCAGGTGGTCATCAGGACCAGGATGGCTCCGGCCATCAGGAGCGGGAACCATCCCCCGTGAGGGATCTTCGGAAGGTTGGCGGTCCAGAATCCGAGGTCCACGGTGAGGAAGGCCACCACGAGCGCCACCACCGACCAGTGGGGCCAGCGGAACCGGTGTACCGCCACGAAGGCGAACAGGATCGTGGTGAAGACCATGTCGGTGGTCACGGCGACGCCGTAGGCGGCGGCCAGTCGGCTGGACGTTCGGAAGCCGAGGACCAATCCGATCGCGGCCAGCATCAGGACCCAGTTGATCCCCGCGATGTAGATCTGCCCGATCTCCCGCTCCGACGTATGGAGGATGCGCATCCGCGGCAGATACCCGAGCTGCACCGCCTGTCGGGTGAGCGAAAAGGCGCCGGAGATCACGGCCTGCGAGGCGATGACGGTGGCGACCGTGGTCAGGCCGACGAGGGGAAGAAGCGCCCAGCGGGGGGCCATGAGGTAGAACGGCTGCTCCAGCGTCTCCGGATGGGCGATGACCATCGCCCCCTGCCCGTAGTAGTTGAGCAGAAGGGCGGGCAGCACGACGGCGAACCAGGTCAGCCGGATCGGCCGGCGCCCGAAGTGGCCCATGTCGGCGTAGAGCGCTTCCCCGCCGGTGACGACCAGGAACACGCTGCCCAGCACGAGCAGCCCGCGGATGCCGTTCCGGGTGAAGAACTCGAGGCCGTAGAGCGGGTTCAGGGCGGCGAACACGGCCGGGTTCTCGGCAATGTGCGTCAAGCCGAGGATCGCGAGAACGGTGAACCAGATCAGGACGATCGGACCGAACAGGGTCCCGACCTTCGCGGTGCCACGGCTCTGAATCGCGAACAGCGCGAACAGGATCACCACCGTGATGGGGATCACGTACGGCGTGAACACGGGCGTCGCCACCTCGAGGCCCTCGATCGCGCTCAGCACCGAGATGGCCGGCGTGATCATGCTGTCGCCGTACAGGAGCGCAGCCCCGAAGAGTCCGGCCATCACGAGCCACTTCCGGCCTCCGGACGCCTCACCACCCGGCGGAGCCACCAGGGCGGTCAGGGCCATGATGCCGCCCTCCCCCCGGTTGTCGGCACGCATGACGAAACCCAGGTACTTGATCGAGATCACCAGGATGAGGGACCAGGTGATCAGAGACAGGACCCCGAGGATGTTCGCCGGGGAATGGTCGATACCGTAGGAGCCGTGCAGGGATTCGCGGAGCGCGTAGATCGGGCTCGTGCCGATGTCTCCGTACACGACACCGAGCGCGGCGAGAGACAGGAACGCCAGGTAGCGCCCCCGCGCCTCTCCGTGACCGTGTCCCGAGTGGCCCTCGCTGGAGTCTGGAGTCGGCTTCACCGGATCGAAGGTGGCCCGTCGAGCCGGTCGACGCCAGCCGACGTCCCTACCCTCCGGCTCCGATCAGTCGATCGTGGTACGCTCTTCGATCCATGTCGCGATCGCGTCCATCGCCGCGGGCGACATCGTCTCCTCGATCCCGGCATACTCCGAGGGAGCGCCCGTCTCCGCGGGCTGGAACAGGTGGTTCAGGCCCGGAAGCACCTCGACGGTGACGTCGCCGCTCGGCGCCTCTTCGAGGGCCTTCTCCACCGGAGGGGCGTTGCCCGAAGGCGGCACCTGCGTGTCCTTCTCCCCGTACAGCGCGAGCGCCGGCACATCGAGCTCCCGGAGCGCCGGCAGGGGATCGTAGACGAGGAAGTAGCGCATCCACGGCGCCAGCAGGCCCCGCACCTGCGCCTCGGCCGCCTCCCCGGTCAGCCCGGCCCCGGCCAGGGCCTCCCGGGCGCGCGCCGCCGCAGTGCTGTCGTCGGGGGCGGTGAGCACGGCATCGAGCACCCTCGCCTGCAATGCGGACCGCTGCCCGATCACGCTTTCCGGCAGACCGGAGGCCCGATTGATCGCCTCGCCTTGCAGCACGAGCAGGTCACGTCCGTTCATGCCGGTACTCGCCAACAGGACCACGAACGCGATGGCGTCACTCCGTCCCGCCGCCATCGGGGCCACGATCGCCCCCTCGCTGTGGCCCACCAGGCCGATGGCATCCGGACGCACGCGGGGCTGGGCCGTCAGCCACGCGACCGCCGCGAGAGCATCGCTCGCGAAGTCGGGGGTCGTCGCGGCACCGAAGTCTCCGGTGGACTCTCCGATCCCGCGATCGTCGTACCGAAGCACGGCGATGCCCCGACGGCTGAGGTAGTCCGCCAGCACGAAGAACGGCCGGTGACCGAACACCGTCTCGTCCCGGTCCTGAGGTCCCGAGCCCGAGATCAGCACGACGGCGGGAAACGGGCCGTCACCCGGGGGCACGGTGAACGTTCCCGCCAGTCTCACGCCGGCCTCGGCGTTGTCGAACGCCACTGACTCGACGGCGTAGGGATAGGGGGGCTCGGGCTCCTGCGGCCGGTTCGGAGCGAGGGCCTCGGCGTCCGCACGCTCCAACCGGAGCGGGACTCGGTTCCCTCCCTGCGCCCAGCTCCCCTCGATCTGCGTTCCATCCGCCGAGAGCACTCCGGTGTACTCGCCCCCGACCATGCGCAGCTCGAAGCGCACCGAGTCGGAGCCGCGCGCCTCCACGGCGGAGAGCGCCAGTCCGTACGCGCCCTGGTCCGGACTGTCCAGCGTGCCCGACAGGTCGCCCGCCGAGTCCCTGTCGATGTGAAACACCAGCCGCAGCTGCTGACCGGCCGCGTTCAGCGTACCGGCCCACGTGCCCTCGGGGCCGCTCCCCCCACCGGGTTCCTGCGCCGAGGCCGTCGTCATCGCCACGGCAGCCAGCGTGAAGCCGGCGATCCCGATGCGGAACCACTCTCGCACACGGCGCTTCACCAAACCCTCATTGAACGGCGGGGGGCGCCGCTCGGCGCCCCCCGGGAGTTCACGCTCGTCTGACGAGCCGGTGACGCGCTCACTCCGAGTCGCTGGATTCGGCGAGCGGCTTCAGGTTCAGCGGAAGCTGCTGCCCGGCCTGGTTGAAGTTGCCGGCGAGCGCCCCCTCCTCGTTCAGCGTCCCATCGAACCCTCCGCTGCCGGGGATCTGGCACCCCGAGATGTGCAGCGTCGGCCCGTCCACCTTGGTCTCGGTGCACGCGATGCCCGCCGCACCCTGGGCGGGCACGTCCAGGGTCGTGCTGAGCGTTCCGTCCTCGCCCTCGACCACCCTGAAGATCAGCTCGATCTCCTGCCCGTTGGGCAGCGGCAGCATGCCGGACCAGTTCCCGGTCAGCGTCGTCTCCTGCGCCACGGCCTCCGCGGGACCGAAGGCTGCCGTACACGCGACCATCATCAGGATCGCAGCGAACGCTCGTTTCGTCTGCTTGAACATCGGGTTCCTCCCTCTCTGCCACGGGGCTCCTGTCAGAAGCCCGAGACTTCAGGTTCTTTCTCCAGCTTCACCGCGTCCCCGTATGCCAGGATCTCGGAGGCCGAGCCCATGACGTAGGACGTGGCGAAGCGCACGTTGACCACGGCGCTCGCGCCGATCTTCTCCGCCTCCTCCAGCATCCGATCAATCGCCTGCTCCCGCGACTCGGCCATCATCTTGGTGTACTCGGTGACCTCGCCACCCACGATGTTCCGGAGACCTGCCAGGATGTCCCGGCCGATGTTCCGGGCCCGGATGGTGTTGCCCCGCACGAGGCCCAGCGTCTCCGTGATGCGATGGCCCGCGACGGTCGCGGAGGGTGTGATCATCATCGTTCGATCTCCTTGTAGGGATCCGTCCGGTAGACGAAGATCCGATGCCTGAGCACGGACACGAGGAGCATCACCAGGCCGACGATGAGGGCCAGCACGCTCCACTTGACGACCGTGGGCATGGCGGTGTCGGCCATCAGGTCCTTGACTCCCTGCCACGCACCCCAGGAGCCGAGCACGATGGCTCCGAGCGACACCAGGATCCACGCGATCCCCCTCTCGAAGCGGGAGTACACGCTGGTCCAGTATCGGTCCCACAGCTCTTCCGGTGGATTGCGGAAACTCATGTTCGCCGTCACCTCCTTGAGCCTGGAGAGGCGTTCCCACTCCTCTCCCAACTCGGGGTTCTCGGAGATCAGCCGCTCGAGCTCCAGACGCTCGGCGGGTTCCAGCTCTTCGTCGAGCGCCCGCATGAGGAGCTCCCGGCTTCGGCTGATCCGGCTGTCGTCCACGTTCATCCGAGTCCTTCCAGCCGGGCCGCGAGCTTCTGCCGCGCGGCATACAGACGGGACATCACGGTGCCGATCGGAACGTCCAGCAGGTCAGCGATCTCCCGGTACTTCAGCCCCTCGAACTCCTTCAGCACGAACACCTCTCGCTGCGCCAGCGGTAGCTCCGCGATGGCCTCCTCGAGCTGGTCGCGCAGCTCATCCCGGGCCCGGACCTTCTCCGGATCGTCGGCGGCCGCACGCTGGGTCGCCTCGGCCACCAGCCAGCTGCCCGCTCGCTCGAGCTTGCGACGCCTCGACGAGGTGTCGCGAGTGAAGTTGTAGCACAGCCGGCGGACGATCTGGTACAGCCACGGGTAGAACGGACGCTCGGGATCCAGCCGGCCTCGAGCGCGGAACGCCCGAACGAACGCCTCCTGCGACAGGTCTTCGGCGTCCTGCGGCGACCCGACCATGCCGAGGGCCGCGAAGTAACACCGCTGCATGTACCGGGACACCAGCTCCCCGAATGCACCGGTATCGCCCGCCCGGACTCGTCTGACGAGGATGGCTTCGGCCGTGCGGCCATCATCTCGTTCGCGCTCCAGCTCCGACCTGTCTCGGTTCACGGGTCGCCGATCGGCTCCCTTCCGTCTCAGGTTACACGACCGCGGCGGGTTTATTCGGCGCTCGCGCGAGAGCGCCGCGTTCGTGGCGGAAACACGTGGCGCTGGGCATGAGTTGCATCGTGCGTCCCGGATTCATGCGCACCGGCCGCCGGAACATCCGCCTGCATTCGAGGGTCTGGAGGGTCCACGGTCCTCGGATGAAGACTCCGCCCGGGAAGGTGGCATGTCCAGATTCATTTCGTCGTCCCGTCCGTCGTTCGGCATCGGCATCGCGATCGCCGCCGCGTTGAACCTGACTCCGGTGGCCGCGGCTGGCCAGCCTTCGGCCGATCCGTGCGGGTCGGAAGAGCACCACCAGTTCGATTTCTGGCTCGGCACGTGGGAGGTCACGAACGCCCAGGGAACCCGGGTGGGAACGAACCGGATCTCGTCCATCCTCTCCGGGTGCGTCCTCATGGAGGAGTGGGAGAGCGCGGGCCTGTTCGCCGGCAAGAGCTTCAACATCTATGACGCCGCCTCGAATCGGTGGCACCAGACGTGGGTGGACAACGGCGGCCTGTTGCTCGAGCTGAACGGAGGACTGGTGGACGGGAACATGGTCCTCGAAGGTCGGCGACCGGGCGCGGACGGCTCCGTTGTGCTGCACCGGATCACGTGGAGGCCCCTGGAGGGCGGACAGGTTCGACAGACGTGGGACACCTCGTCGGATGACGGAGCGAGCTGGTCTACCCAGTTCGACGGGCTCTACGCCCCGACGGAATAGCCGCTCTCCAGAGGAATGGCCGCCCGCGGCTCGCCGCCCTCCGCGCGACCCTCCGCAGACCGCTTCAGCGGAGAAGGAACCCCGCCCCGAGCGGATCGGCCGGGTCCACGAAGAACTCGTGCCGGCCGGTCAGGTGGGCCGAACCGGTGACCTCCGGGATCACGGCCGGCCACTCGCCGATCGTGCAGCGGCCCGTGATCCGTACCCGGAAAAGGGTCCCGATCAGGCTCTCGATGATCATCGCGTCCCCGACGGCCAGCTCTCCCCGAAGGCCGTGGATGGCCGCCCGCCCGCTCACCCCGGTGCCGGTGGGACTGCGGTCCACCTCCCCGTCGGCGAACACGCAGACGTTACGGCTATCTGCCCCTTCCCGGCCGGGCGCCACGAAGATGGTACCGTACAGGAAGGCGAGATCCGCGTCCCCGCCCGGGTGGACGATCTCGTACTGCTTCGACACGGCTGCCTTCACCCGGCGACCCGCCTCGATGACGTCCGCGTAGGAGCCCGGCTCGAGAGAGAGCCCGACATCGGCAGCCTCCACGTAGGCGTAGTAGGCGCCGCCGAAGGCGATGTCGCACCGCACCGTCCCGTACCCCTCCACGTCGACTTCCAGATCGGGTGCGAGGACGAAGGAGGGCACGTTCTCGAACGAGACGCTCTCGACGCGCACTCCCTCCGGCCCGGTCGACAGCTCCGCGGTAGCCGTCACCCGTCCTGCCGGAGTGTCGATCCGGACGATCGGCCGACCGGCCCCATCTCGCCCCAGCGAGCCCGGGTCCAGAAGTCCGCACTGCAGGCCCACGGTCACGAGACCGATGATGCCGTGCCCGCACATGGTGGAGTACCCCTCGTTGTGCATGAAGAGCACGCCCACGTCGCCGTCGGGCGTGACGGGCTCCGTGAGGAGACAGCCGTACATGTCGGCGTGACCGCGCGGCTCCCACATGAGGGCCCGACGAAGGGCGTCGTGGTGCTCGATCGCGTACCGACGCCTGGCGAGGATGGTCTCTCCGGGCAGGTCAGGCCATCCGTCCGTGATCACGCGAAGAGGCTCCCCTGCCGTGTGCGCGTCGATCGTCCGAAGGCACGTCCACCCCTTCGGCGGCCGAAATCGGTCCGTCACGTCAGAGCTCCACTGGAATCGCCAGCCCGCTCTCGGCGGCCCGCCGCATCACTCGCGATGCAGCCACCACGTCCTGTACGGCGTGGCCGACGGACTTGAAGAAGGTGATCTCGTCGTGATCGGTCCGGCCCGCCACCCGTCCCGAGACCACGTCCCCGATCTCCCTCCAGTCCTCGGATCGGGTGAGGCCCGCGTCGATGCCGGCGACCAGCTCCCCCGCCTCCTGCAGGGCCGACTCCACCCGGTCCACGAACACCGTGGCTCTCTCGACCGTGGTGAGGTCGACCTCCCGCCGGTCGAGGGTGAACGTGCCGATCGCGTTCACATGTGCGCCGGACGCGAGACAACGGCCGTCAAAGACGGGTGTCGGTGAGTTCGTGGCCGCACACACGATTTCGGCGCCCTCGACCGCAGCTTCGGCGGACGAGGCCCTCTCCAGCCGGGCGCCGACCTCGGGCTGCATCCGATCGATGAAACGCTCGATTTCGGCCGGGTCGAGCGCGTGGATCCGCACCCGCTCGAGCGAGCGCACCGCATCCATCGCCAGCAGCTGGGTACGGGCCTGGACTCCCGCCCCGATCAGTGCGCCGGTCCGGGCGTCCGGGTGCGCGAGGAGGTCGGTGGCCGCTCCGGTCGCGGCCCCGGTGCGCCAGGCGGTCAACGATCCTCCATCGAGGAGGCCGATCGGCTCTCCCGATTCCGGATCGAGGACGAGGACGAGCCCCGAAACCACCCTCTTCCCGAGATCGCGGTTGCGGTTGAAGATCGAGACGGCCTTGGCGGCGAGCCCCTCCCCCGGAGCGTACGCGCCCATGATGAGGGTGATGCCGTCGACGTCATCGACCGGCACGGCCCCGCGGTGCGGCGCCACGACCCGGCCGGCCGACAGCGAGGCGAAGGCCGACTTCATCGCCTCGACAGCGTCGGACATCGGCAGCAGTTTGGGGATGTTCTCCGCCGCCACGGTGAGCAGTTTCATCGTGTCCGAACAATAACCGGCGCCCGACGGACGCGTAAGGCGAATTCCTGTGCGAGCACTTCACTTCAGCGATATTCACATCGGCCTCGGCCTCCGGAGGGTCCCCCCCTCGGACTGGCCCGGGAAACGCGTGGCGGGCGGTCTGAATTTCGTGCGGGGCCGGGGCCGGCGCTTCAAGCGCGCCCTCGAGAAGCTGGAGCGGCTGGCGGAGTTCGCGCACCGTAGCGAAGTGGACCTCGTGATCTTCTCGGGTGACTTCACCGCCATGGGGACGCGGGCGGAGTTCGCCGCCGCGCGGACCGCGATCCAGCCTTTCCTGGACGCTCCCGCCGGTTTCGTGTGCGTGCCCGGCAATCACGATCTCTACACCGGCACGGTCGTTCGTCAGCGGAGATTCGAGACGACCTTCGAGGGCCTGCTCGACTCGGACCTCCCCGGGAGCGCCGTGGATGGGCCGTGGCCCCTCGTTCGCCTCGTCGGCCGGGACGTGGCGGTCGTCGCCCTGAACAGCGCCCGGCCGAACCCGCTCCCGTGGAGGTCGAGCGGGATCATCTCCCCCGCGCAGATCGAAGCCACTCGGGCGCTCCTCCGGCGTCCCGAGCTCGCCGGTCGGTTCGTGTTCATCGTCACGCACTACGCTCCGTGCCTCTGGACCGGCGGCCCCGACACGAAGAACCACGGGCTCGTGAACGCCCAGGACCTGCTGGAGCTGATCCAGGGGATTGAGCGGGGAGCGCTTCTGTGCGGGCACGTTCACCGCACGTTTCGAGTTCGCCTTCCGGGCATCGGGCCGGAGATCTTCTGTGCCGGGAGCGCCACCATGCACGAGCTGGAAGGCTTCTGGATGTTCGAGCTCGAAGCCGGTCGGATCGAAGCCCGGCAGGGGCGGTGGACCGGATCGGGGTACGCCCTGGAGGCAGGCGTTTGAGTGAGCTCAGGGTTCGAGAGCTGCGCCTGGCCACGGCCGCTGATCAAGACGTGTCGGCGATCCTGCTGGAACCGGAGGACCCGTCGGCGCTGCTCGTTCTCGGCCATGGAGCCGGCGCGGGGATGCGCCACCGGTTCATGGAAGGCCTCGCCAGGGCGCTCGCGGACCGCGGGCTCGCCACCCTGAGGTATCAGTTCCCCTACATGGAGGCCGGTAGGCGAGGGCCGGATCGGGTCCACGTCCTCACGGTAACCGTCCGGTCCGCGGTGGCCGTCGCACGGGACCTCTCGCCGGGGTGTCCGCTGCTCGCGGGCGGGAAGTCCATGGGAGGCCGAATGACCTCGACCGCCCAGTCCGAGCACCCGATTTCAGGAGTTCGAGGTTTGGTGTTCTTCGGGTTTCCACTGCACCGGCCGAACGACCCGTCGGATGCGCGAGCGGATCACCTGCGCGATGTGGATGTCCCGATGCTGTTCGTGCAGGGGACCCGCGACCGACTCGCCGAACTCGATCGCGTGAAGCGGGTGACCCGTGGACTCGGAGAACGCGCCCGGCTGCACGTGGTCGTGGACGCGGACCACGGGTTCGACGTGCTCAAGCGGACGGGGCGCTCCGCCGCGGAGGTGTACGGCGACGTGGCGGCTGCCGTGCGCGGCTGGGCGGACGAAATCTTGCGCTGATGCTTTCCTGAAGGCGGAAGGGGAGCGGCGAACGCCCCCCTTCCTGAGCTTCCGGCTCCAATCCAGCGAACGCAGGGCTACCGGCCAGGCCGGTGCACCCGAGCCCGCTTCCGGATGGCGCTCCGGGTGCCGGAAGCGCTTCCCATCGAACGCCGCCGGGCTTCGACTCGGGTCGCCGTCGCTCCGTCCGGGCGGACCCGGTTCCGGGTCCTCGCCTGGTTCTCGACGCGCGTCCGCGTCCCGACGCCACCCGCCGGCTGGCGCACGCGGACCCGGTCCTGAGTGCGCGCTCGAGTCTCCACGCCCTGCTCAGCGGCGACGCCGTCCGGCGGCTGATGCAGGCGGACCCGATCCTGCCGCTGAACTTTCTCCGCAGTCGGTCCGTCCGCGGAGGGCTCGGCCGGCTTGTCCTGCGCAAGGGCGACCGACGACGCCACCAGGGTGAACAGAACCGTCAGGGCCAGGTACCTCGATCGACTCTTCATCGTCTCATCTCTCACCTCGGCATCCCCGTGCCCGGCATCTCCGGGCCTCCATTCCCAAGACGAGTCTGCCGCCTCGATGGTCACGAGGACCGCACTCGCAGGAAGGTTTGAAGATCCCTGTCCCGAACGAGATGTAGACAAAGACTTGACAGACCTTCCCAGTGGCGATAAATAGGTGGACAACGATTGTACAAACCACGGGGAGGCCGAGGCCTCGCGAACCCAGGGAGGAAAAATGAACGGTTGGAAGCGGTTGCTGGCGCTGACCGCCGTGCTCGGGCTCAGCCTGACCGCGGCAGCGTGCAGCGACGACGATGATGACAACGGCATGAACCCCATGCCAGAGACGGGTCAGTTCAGAGTCGTGCATTCGTCACCCGACGCACCTGCGGTCGACATCTATGTCGAGGGCGTGGGGATCGTGGCGGCGAACGTGTCGTACGGTGACGTGACGCAGTACGTCACGGTGGACGCGGGCACGTACAACGTGCAGCTGCGTGAGGCGGGCGCCGACTCGAGCACCGATCCGGTGTACGAGACGGGCGACGTGGTGATCGGCGCGGACCAGGTGCTCACGGCGATCGCCGCGGGCCTGTTCAACTCCACGAACGCGGATGACCAGTTCCGGGTCCTCGGCCTGTTCGAGGAGTTTGCGACGCCTGGCTCCGGCAACGCCATCGTGCGCGTGGTCCATGCCGGGCCCGACGCCCCGACGGTCAGCATCGATGTGGGCGCGGATGGCTCGAACGAGATCGTGGACCTGGCGCGGTTTGCCGACACCGGGGCGAGCGGAATCGACCTTCCGAGCGGCTCGCCACTCAACATCGGCATCGTGGCGGGCGGCGTGACGGTAACGACCTTCACGACCCCGGGGCTCACGGCCGGCACCGAGTACTTCCTCATCGCCACCGGCCTCCTGGCACAGACGGATCTCGAGGCGGACGACGCCTTCAAGATCCTCGCGGTCACGAACTCGGGCGCGGCCCTGTTCATTCCGCAGGATGGTCCGGTCACCGGTACGGCGACGCTGCGTGCCGTCCATGCTTCGCCGGACGCTCCGGCGGTCGATGTCTGGGTCGAGGGCCTTTCAGTGCCCCTGATCAGCGCTCTGAGCTACGGCGACGCGTCGCTGTACTTCGAGGTTCCGGCCGGCACGTACAACGTGCAGCTGCGAGCCCATCCGTCGACCGAGGCTGACGCCGTGGTTTACGAGACGGGTGACATCGAGCTCGCGGAGGCCCAGAAGATCACCGCGGTCGCTGCGGGCTTTCTCGGGTCGATGGATGAGTCCGACGCCTTCCGTATCGTGCCCCTCGCCGAGGAGGTCGGTTCCGGGTCGGGCGCGCTGGTTCGAATCGTCCATGCCGCCCCGGACGCTCCGGCGGTCGATCTGGATGTCGGCGATGACGGCACCGTCGACGTGTTCGGACTCGAGCGGTTTGCCGACACGGGCGCCGCGTGGGTCGAGCTGCCGGCCGGCGAGGCCCTGCAGATCGGGGTCAACGCGGCCGGAGGCGACCGGGTGACGGCGTTCACCACCCCGGCCCTCCCGGAGGCGGAAGAGATCTTCGTGATCGCCACCGGAACGCTCACCCAGCCGGCCCGGGCCGACGACGGCTTCTCGCTGCTCGCCGTGTTCGCGGACGGCACGAGCGCCTTCATCAAGCAGAATCCGGTCGTATACGCCCTGCACGGCGGACCGGATGCTCCGGCGGTCGACATTTACGAAGGTGAGACCCTCGTTGTGGAGAACCTGGCGTTCGGTCAGCTGAGCGGCGCCGTCCAGGTACCGCCAGCGGAATCCTACACGATCGACTTTTACGCTACGGGCACCGGGGCAGGCAGCCCGGCCGCCACCGTCGAGACACCGGCTCTTGAGCCGGGGAAAGTTTACCTGGCCGTAGCGGCCGGTGAGCTGGCTCCCGAGGGCACGGAGGAGGCGTTCACGCTGCTCGCGTTCGAGGAGCTGTTCGACCCGACCGAGACCGCCCGGATCCGCGCCGTGCACGCGTCGGGCGACGCTCCGGCCGTGGACATCGGGACGGTCGATGCCGGAACGGGTGAGATCGACCTGGTCCTGTTCCAGAATGTTTCGTTCGGTCAGGCGTCCGATGCGATGGGTCTCGAAGTCCCCGTTGCAGATCTGACGATCGGTGTGGCGGCGACCGGAGCGACCACCCCGGTGGCCACCTTCGATGTGACGACCACGGCCGGTCTGCAGACCTTCGCCGTGGCGGCCGGCGCTCTCGCTCCGGACGGAGCCGAGCAGGCGTTCCGACTGCTGCTCGTGGTGGTGAGTTCGAACCCGTGGGTGGGCGCGGAGGTGCTCCCCAACCCGTGATGAACCTTTGACGGAGGACCCACGGCGTATCCGGTCCAGCCTCGACCGGTGCGCCAGAACCGGGGCGGCCCGCTTGCGGGTCGTCCGGGCCTCCCTTTTACGGAGCAGGGTTTCTTGAGCGGCAGGCGGCTCGGGGTCTAGATTGCTTGCCCCATCGTCCTCATCCCTCAAGCAAGGAGGACCCCGATGAGGCACACGGAATACCGCAGGAGAATCGGAGTCGGTCGGGGCCTTTTCATCGCCTTCGCAGCGTCCACCGTCAGCGGATGCGTCAGCACCAAGGCGCCCACCCGGACGAGCTTCATGCAGAGCGTGGGAAGTGCCGTATCCGCCCAGAGGATCCGGGTGGCGGACCACAACCTGGCCCGGAACTTCATGACGATCGTCGAGCTCACGGCCGACAGTGTCGCCTCGATGACGGACGACCCGGACATCGTGTACAACACGCTCGTGTGGAAGGCCAATGGGATACCGGCCATCCAAATGGCCCTGTATCAC
>NZ_JBZQEK010000025.1:0-3712 GCF_058719085.1 Candidatus Benthicola sp. | reverse complement strand
CCCGGTGCGGTTGCTCTTGTCGAAGGTCGCATCGGCGTCCCAGGACGCGCTGGCGACCGAAACACCGCCACGGACACCGAGCTCGGCGCCCATCTGGGCCTGGGCGTTGGACGTGACCAGAGCGAGGGCCACGACCGCCGCGAGGGTGGAACGTACCAGGTAACGCATATGACTTCCCCCTGTGATTTTGCGTTCGAGCGGGACATCGTGCGACGAATAGGCGCACGCACTCGCGGCAAGGAATACCTCCCCCGGCCGGGTGGCGCAAGAGCTTGCAGCCCAGTGCGATGACTCGAAAGCGGGGTCGCGAAGCCGTGGCATCGGCCGGGACGGAGCCGGCCCGGCGGGTCTGGCGTGTCTTCAGCCCGCTTTCAGACGCCTCATCTTGCCGCCGTTCGACGGTCGGGCGATCTTCGAAGTCGGCTCCGATTCGGGCGAAGATCCTCGAGAACAAGGGCTTCATGTCCAACCGCAAGCACAAGAGCACCCTCTGGAAGGTGCTTGGCCTTTACGCGGCCGGCTCGTGGGTGGTCCTCCAGGTGGTGGACGTCCTCGCCCAGAACGCGGGGCTTCCGCCCTGGGTGTTCACGCTCGCCCTGATTCTCCTAATCATCGGCCTGCCGATTGTCGGGGCGACGGCCTACCTGCACGGGCTCGGTCCAGCCACGGCGACGTCGGCGGAGCCTGTGCGCGGAGACAGGGGCACGCCGGGCGGAACGCGAGGGTTCTTCACCTGGAAGAACGCGATCGTCGGTGGGGTGGCCGCGATGGCCCTGTGGGGAGTCCTGGTGACCGGGTGGCTCTTCCTGGGCCCCGACGCGAGGGGAGAGGCGGCGGCGAACGGGACTGCAGAGCCGGTCCCCCCGGGCTCCGGGGCTGCGGTCGCGACGTCGGATCTGCGATCCGTGGCCGTGCTTCCCTTTGCCACGCGCAGCGAGGAGAAGCAGGACGAGTACTTCTCGGAAGGGATGCACGACGACATCCTCACCCAGCTGTCCAAGATCGACTCGCTCACCGTCATTTCGCGCACATCGGTGATGCAGTACGCGGGCACCACCAAGTCCATCCCCCAGATCGCCGGCGAGCTCGGCGTGGCGACGATTCTCGAGGGAGGGATCCAGCGGGCGGGCGACCGGGTGCGGGTCAACGTGCAGCTGATCGAGGCTTCGACGGACCGCCACCTGTGGGCCGAGACGTACGACGAGGAGCTCACGGCCGCTAACGTGTTCGCGATCCAGTCCGACCTCGCGAAGCAGATCGCCGCGGCGCTCCAGGCCACGCTGACTCCCGAAGAAGAGGCTCGAATCGAGGCACGACCGACCGAGAGCACGGAGGCCCTCGACCTGTACTCACGCGCCCGCTACATCATGCTGTCCGGTACGGGTCGGCAGGAGTCCCTCGAACAGGCGCGAGACCTGCTCGTCCAGGCGGTGGAGCTGGACCCGGGGTACGCCCGGGCCTGGGCGGACCTCGGTACGGTCTATCTGTTCCTGAAGAGCCAGGGCCTGATGTCGGTCGGCGAGGCACAGCGGCTGGCGGGCCAGGCGATCGACCGATCGCTCCAGCTGCAGCCGGATCTCGCGGCAGGGCACTCGGCCCGCGCGTTCTATCTGACCGACCAGCTGCGGTACGAGGAGGCGGAAGAGGCGGCGCTCAGGGCGCTGGAGCTGGCGCCGGGCTCCGCCGAGGAGCACCGCCGGTATGCCCGGCTACTTCTGCAGCTGGACCGCCACGACGAGGCGAAGGCGCAGGCGAGGAGAGCCGTCGAACTGGATCCGCTCTCGGTGACGGCTCGGGCCTCCTACGGAGACGCGCTCTGGTGGGCCGGGGACTGGGAGGGGACGGTCCGCGAGTCGAAGAAGCTGATCGAGATGGCTCCCGAAACCGCGTATGCCTACTACAACCTCGGATACGGCCACGCGATGCAGGACCAGAACGAAGAGGCGATCGCGGCGTTCCGAAGGTCCGTCGAACTGGATCCCTCCGATCCGCTGAACCATCTCGGATTCGCCTGGGCCTGGGCCCGGGCCGGCGAGCGCGACTCGGCATTGGCCGCCCTGCGGGACGTTCCGGAGGAAGGTCCTCTGATCAAGGAGATCGCGATCGTGTACGGCGAGCTTGGCGATCTCGACACGGCCTACGACTACCTTTACCGGGCGGCCCAGGTCGACCCGGGCTCCATCGGCACGCTCCGCACGGACCACTCCGCCGATCCGCTGAAGGCCGATCCGCGTTACCCCGAGCTTCTGAGGAGCGTCGGACTGGACGTGGAGTAGCGCACCCGCGGCGGTGGCTGCCGGTAGGCCCGGATCGTATATTCTCTCCGTCTGCAGTGCCTGCTGATCCCCTCTCCGACTGACACTGCGCGACATCCCGATCGACCGTACTGCACCCGGGAGAGTTGCGTGTATATCCGTCGTCCGATCCCGCTCTTGGCTCTATTGCTCCTTTCCTGGTGGTCCCTGTCGTGCGGCGGTGACGATGACGAGGGGGGGCCGACCGGTCCGGATCCGACCGGGAGCATCCAGGTTTCCCTGACGGTATCCGGGGAGGCCGTCGATGCCGACGGGTGTGTGTTCACGGTGGATGGCGCCGAGCAGCGGCGCATCACGTCCGGCGAAGCGACCACGTATTCGGGGCTCTCGGTGGGTTCGCACGAGGTGGCGATCTCGGACGTGGCCGGCAACTGCCAGGTGTCGGGCTCTTCGACGCGCAGCGTGTCGGTCGTGGCCGACCAGACGGCGAGCGTGGCCTTCGCCGTCACCTGCGCCCAGGACGCGGGTGGGATCGGGATCGTGGTGACCACCACCGGCGAGGAGCTGGATGGAAACGGCTACGAGGTGTCCGTGGACGGAGGGGCGCCGACGCCGGTGGAGCTGGACGACTCGATCACTTTCAGCGGGCTCGTGCCAGGGGATCACAGCGTGTTTCTCGGCGACGTGGCCTCCAACTGTTCGGTCTCCGGCGGCAATCCTCGAACGGTCTCCGTGACGTCAGGGCAGACGGTCCAGACCACCTTCGCCGTCGCGTGTTCCGCTACGTCCGGTTCGATCCGGGTGAGTACCGTGACGACGGGCGAGGACGTGGACGAGGACGGCTACCTGGTCGAGATCGACGGCGGCGCTCCGAGCGGCATCGGGGTCAACGGCGCGATCACGGCGGGCGGACTCGAACCGGGTGACTATTCGGTCGAGCTCAGCGACGAAGCCTTCAACTGCGACGTGGACGGCGCCAACCCGCGCACCGTGACGGTGACGGCCGGCGTTCAGGAGGACGTCACATTCGACGTGGCCTGCCGGTACCACCTGTACGATCGCATCGCCTTCCAGTCGGATCGAACCGGCAGCTGGATGCTGTACGCCGTCGATCCCTACGAGCCGGCGGGCACCGTGAGGGCTCTGGGCCTCAACGGGCTGGATCCGTCGGTCTCGCCGGATGGTCTGCGAATCGCTTACTCGTGGCAGGGCGACCTGTGGGTCGCCCTGGCGGACGGCAGCGGCGCGGAGAGGGTGACCGATGATCCGGCAACGGCCGACCAGCAGCCCGCGTGGTCTTTCGACGGCAGTCGGATCGCCTTCATGCGTGACGGAGAGATCTGGACCATGAGCGACGAGGGGTCGAATCAAGTCCAGATCTTCAACTTTGGAACACGGCCCACGTGGGCTCCGGATGGGAGCCGGCTCGCCTTCACGGACTCCGGAGACATCTGGAT
>NZ_JBZQEK010000024.1:0-2868 GCF_058719085.1 Candidatus Benthicola sp. | reverse complement strand
CTGATTCGTGATCTCCTCGCACAGTCCGTCCCCGAGGTAATCATCCTCCGCGCTGCCGCTGAGATTGGTGAACGGAAGGACGACGATGTTCGTGGGCTCGGCCGGAGACGCATGAGACGCCGCCGTGCCCGGGATCGCCTGGGTCGCGACGGGAGTCCGACCGGAGGCCCGTCGTCGACGCTCGGGGTCGCCGAAGCGCCAGGCGGCGCCGGTGACCACCGGCAGGAAGATGATCCAGGTGGCGACCACGAAGTCTTCCGCGCCGACCGGCAGCTGGAACCGCCCGGTGGCCCAGTCGGTGAACTCCAGCAACCCCCAGCCCGCCGCCAGATACACCCCGACGACCTGCGGAACGC
The DNA here is from genome assembly GCF_058719085.1 of Candidatus Benthicola sp. Lineage (NCBI taxonomy): Bacteria > Pseudomonadati > Gemmatimonadota > Gemmatimonadia > Candidatus Palauibacterales > Candidatus Palauibacteraceae > Candidatus Benthicola > Candidatus Benthicola sp. The sequence goes on along the minus strand of NZ_JBZQEK010000024.1, from coordinate 2,512 downwards.
CTCTCTTCAGCAGCTCGTTGAAAAACTTCGCCGACATCGACTCCTCCGGCGGCGGGCGTCGGGCCGCAGACGCCGGTTCCTGTCCCGCGGATGAGTGTCAATACACGGGAACCGCCAAAAGTTCACCCGGAGGTCCCGTGGCGGGATCACCTCACGGGCAGAGCGAACAGCGCCCGGAGCTGCCACGCACGGTTACGGGCCGCGGCGCCGTCGAAGGCATCCGAGATCCCGATCGAGTATCGGCCATCGAGGCCGAACACCTTGCCGCTGCCCGTACGGAAGGCGACGGCGAGGCCCAGGGGCCAGGTCCACTCCGTGCTTCGAGCCCGTCCGCACCAATCGACGGGATCGAACGAGTCCTCGTCGTTGCTGCAGCTCAGGTTGATTCCGAGACCGACGCCGGTGTAGAAGTTGAAGTTCACCCCGTCGTTACCCGTCGGGATGACCACTCCGACCGTGAGGGGGATGTCCAGGTAGTCCAGCCTGGCCAGGTTCTCTCCGCCCTTCTGGGCATAGTTCATCTCCAGCCCGACCAGGCTGTTCCGACTGGTCCGAAACAGGGCGAATACCCCTCCCATGAACCCCCAGCGTGCGTCGGTGTTGACGATCCCGCCCTCCAGCTCGCTGGCCACCGCGCCCGCCGACACACCGACGAGGGTGCGGGCTCTCTGCCCGAAAGCGGGCGTGGCGGCCGTCAGCCCCAGCACGATCGCCAGCAGACCGGATCTCCATCGGATCATTCACGCACTCCCAGATTCGAACGGTTTCCCGCTTCGACCCCGCCCTCACGTTTCGACCGACCGCGAGCTTCTCACATCGCCGCGTCGGCCTCTGCCTCCGTTTCGTACAGCACTCCGTCCTCGATCTCCGCCACGATCCGGTCCAGATCGTAGACGACGTCCAGCGACGCCCGGATCGCCCGTACGTCCACCATCACGTTGCGACCCTGCTCGGGCAGGTAGATGAAGTCGCGGGACAGGCCGTTGATGTTGCGGTCGAAGTTGAGCCCGACGAGCTCGAGGTCCGGCGTGACCGCCGGGGAGCCACTGTTCCCGCCGTAGGAATCGGTCGTCGAGATGAAGTTGAGCGGAGTGCTCAGATCGAGTCCCTCAGGCGGGTTCTTCCAGCGGGCCGGAAGATTCCACTCCTCTCCGATACCTTCGCCTTCTCCGTGGCTGAAGTACCGGTCGTACAGCCCGTAGAAGGTGGTGTACGGCGGAGCCAGCGTTCCGTTGTAGGGATACCCCTTCACGACGCCGTCGGCGATGCGGGGCGAGAACGAGCCGTCCGGCGGAACCGCGCTGCCGTACACCTCGAAGCGCGCCCTTCCGAGGGCCGCCTGCAGATCGCTCTCCTCGCTCTCGAGCGCGCCGAACACCGGGCGGAACTCGGCCGCGTAGGGCAAGGCCACCGTCATCAGCGCGATCATCGGATCATCGGGTCCGAGGATGCCCGCCTCGATCGCATCGAGCGTGGCCTGGCGATCCGCCAGCACGCTCGTCTCGAGCATCATCTCGGCCGACGCCTCGGGCGTCATGCCCTGCAGGGCCGCCACGGTGACGGGATGGTCCGGGCCGAGGTAGCGCTCGAAATCGGCGAACCGGTTCGCGAGGAAGCCGACTTCGACGTCCGCCGGCCGGTCACCGACCCGGCCGAGCTCCGTCATGAGCTCCTCCACTTCTTCATCCGGGGCCCCGGTCTCCATCGCCGTGAGAACCGCTTCCGCACGCATGGCGCGGGCCATGGTGACGGACCCGGCGAACGTGTTGCCCATCCCCTGCGAAGCGCCGAAGTAGTCCGCCCACTCCTGCTTCGCTTCCTGGATCTCGGCCAGTCGGTCGAACAACCCTCCGTAGGTGGCCTGAAGCTCCGGGTCCATGGCGATGGCCTCGCGAAGATCCCGTTCCGCTGCCGCCTTCCTGGCCATGATCACCGGATCGTTGAGCGCTTCCAGGCGTCCGGTGTTCGCCTTGAGCGAGTTGGACAGACCGAACATCCAGTTCCGGATGCCCAGCTCCCGCGCTGCCTCGGGCCGGGCCCGCTTGAAGTCGGCCAGAACCTGCAGTCGGGTGCCGAGAAAGTGGACGGCGATCGGAACCGAGACGTCGCGCTGGTACTCGAGCTGCGCGACCGTCTTCAGGCGGTTGGTCTGTCCCGGGTTTCCGATTATGAACACCGGATCGCCCGGCTCCACGCCCTCGCCCCAGCCGAAGTAATGCTCCGGCTGGTACGGCTGGCCGTCCTCGTAGATCCGGAGGAAGGAATAATCGAGGTCGTACCGGGGATACGTGAAGTTGTCGGGGTCTCCGCCGAAGAAGCCCATCTCGACCTCTACGGCCGCCACCAGTCGCACGTCGGTGAACCTGCGGAACACGTACGCGGAGTAGCGCCCACCGTTGTACAGGGCGATCACCTGCACCCAGACGGAATCTCCGGCCGCGGCGTGAAGGGCCTTCAGCTCGTCCCGAATCTCCTCGACGACGCGGGAACGCGCCTCCTCTCTCTCCTCTTG
>NZ_JBZQEK010000023.1:0-2669 GCF_058719085.1 Candidatus Benthicola sp. | reverse complement strand
GCTCTGCTCCGGAGCCTCCGCACCGCGCACAGCTGTCGAGGACCTTGACCTTGAGGCTGCGCTCGACCCCCCGGGCCGCATCTTCGAGGGACACGTTCAGCTTGAGCTTCAGATCAGAGCCGCGGCGAGGGCCGCGGGAGCGTCCCGATCGCCCTCCGAACAGGTCACCGAACCCCATCCCTCCGAACTCCCGCATGAACACCTCGAAGGCGTCCGCGAAGTCGAAGCTGCCGAACCCGGGGCCCGCGCCCGCACCGGCGCCCCGCTTGACCCCCGCCTCCCCGAACCGGTCGTAGCGCTGCCTCAGGTCGGGGTCCCGGAGGACCTCGTACGCCTCGGTGACCCGCTTGAACTTCTCCTCCGCATCCGGCGAGTCGTTCCGATCCGGGTGGAACTCCATCGCCAGCTTGCGATAGGCCTTCTTGATCGTGTCCGGGTCCGCATCGCGCGAGACGCCCAGACGCTCGTAGTAGTCCGCCATCTATTCCCTGCTGAAGCTCATGCCTTCCGTGTCGCGGTCGCTCCGGAGCCCGTCCGGGGCCAGCCGGTGACCGCCGACGTCAGTGTGAAACCAGATTCGACACCAGGCTCGAGGTACACTCGACCACCGCCAGCACCTTCTCGTACGGCATCCGGGTCGGACCGATCACGCCGACCACCCCTTCCACCTGGTCCAGCTGGTAGGTGGCCGTGATGATGGTGAGTCCGGCCAGCTCCGGGGTACCGTGCTCCGCCCCGATCGTGATCTGAGACCCACCCGTCATGGCCCGCCCATGCAGCACCGAAGCCAGGAGCTCGCGCTGCTCGGTGAGCTCCATCAGCTCCTTCAGCCGCTCCCCCGAGTGGAACTCGGGCTGGCTGGCCAGCAGCGAGACGCTCCCGAGGTGGATGTCCTCCTCCCCGAGCACCCACTCGATCATGTCGGGACCCGACTCGACGAAGATGTTCACGAACGCCTCCGCGGACGCGTCCGGCACCTGGATGTCTCGCAGCCGGTCCGTGAGCGTTCCGTGGATTTCGCGCAGCGTCGAACCCGCGAGCCGCTCGTTCATCGCCCGGGCGACCGCCACCAGCGTCTCGGGTGGGAGCGCCGCCGGGAGGTCCACGTAGATCGTGCGCACGACCCCGGACTTCAGCGTCAGCACCATCAGCGCCTTGCCCGAATCGATCGGCACGAAGTCGAGCTTGAGCAGCACCGAGTCGGCCAGGATCGGACCCACCGAGAGACCGAGCTCGCCCGTGAGCAGCCCGAGAACGCGCGCCGCCTTCTGGACGATCGACTCGAGTTCCGAGGCCGTCGGCGCGGCCGTCAGCTCCTTCTCGATCCGCGCCCGCTGACGCGTCGAGACGTCGCGTCGCCCCATCAGGCTGTCCACGTAGTACCGATACGCCAGGTCCGTCGGAACCCGACCCGCCGACGTATGCGGGTGGGTCAGGTAGCCCTTGGTCTCGAGGTCCGCCATGGTGTTCCGGACCGTGGCCGGCGAGATGTCCAGATCGTACAGCCGGACGATCCGGCGCGAACCGGCCGGCTCGGCCGACTCGATGTACGCCTCGATCACCGCCTGGAGGATCGTCCTCTCTCGCTCGGATAGACTGTCGTGCACCTCTTCCCCTCGAATCCGGGTTTCCTATCCGTGTTCCGGGAGGCGGCCGGCCAGCTCCGCCACCAGCTCGTCCAATCTCAGCCACCCCTCCGGCGTCAGTCGAACTCGACTCCTGTCTTCGTCCCGCACCCATCCCGCCAGACGCCAGGCTTCCAGGAGGTCCGCCGCCCGGGAACGGATGTCCGCCGCAGCCCCGTGCTCCCGTTCGTCCAGCCCCCGATGTGTACGAAGGGCGAGCCAGAGTCGTTCCAGCCGACTCTCGCTCGCCCCCGGAGTCTCATGCCCCTCGAGCGTCTCACCGTCTCCGGCGATCGCCCTGCGATACGCTTCCCAGCGGAAGACGTTCCACGCCCGCGTTCCACCGAGGAAGCTGTGCGCCGACGGACCGAGGCCAAGGTACGACGATCCATCCCAGTAGTGCCAGTTGTGTCGGCACTCGTGTCCCGGCAGCGCGAAATTGGACACCTCGTAGTGGACGAAGCCGGCCCGCTCGAGCGCCTCCACGGCCGACAGGTACTCCCCGGCGTAGCGTTCACCGCCGACCATCTGGATCTCGCCGGAATGGACCCGTCGGCCGAGGGGCGTGCGCGGCTCGGCGGTCAGTCCGTATGCGCTGACGTGCGTCACGCCCATCTCGAGAACCGTGTCCACCTCCCTCGACCAGTCGCGAGGGACTTCGGCGGGCAGTCCGAACATCAGGTCGATGTTCACGCTCTCGAACCCCGCCTCCAGCGCCCGGTCGATCGCCTCCCTCGCTCCGGCCGCGTCGTGCAGTCGGCCGAGCCAGGTGAGGACGGAGTCGTCGAACGACTGCACGCCGATGCTGATGCGGTTGACTCCCGCCGACCTCCACTCGCGGGCGACTTCGAGCGACAGGGAGGCCGGGTTGGACTCGGCGGTCCACTCCAGGTCCGGACGTCCGAGGTCGAAGTACCCGGAAAGCGCGTCCCGGACCCCGTCCATCCCGGGCCCGATCAGGGACGGCGTGCCGCCCCCGATGAACAGGGTCTCGAGGACGAGCGGCCTCGGCCACGCCAGCCTCTCGAACCACGAGGCCGCCTC
>NZ_JBZQEK010000022.1:0-12354 GCF_058719085.1 Candidatus Benthicola sp. | reverse complement strand
CGCTCCCCCAGCCACGATGCCACCTCTCCCCGGTTGTCGATCCGGGCGTCCGCCACCACCACCGTCTCCCCCGACACCAGCGGCTGCACCTCCCGCACCGACTCCGGCGTCACGCGGTGCGCCAGGTGCCCCAGGCCCACGACCCCCTCCACGTGCACCCTCACCCCGTCCGGGCCCCGCCAACGCGCCGCCTCCACCATCGACTCCACCACCCCCCGCTCCGCCGGGCCCCCATCCCACCGCACCAACCCGCACAGCCCGCTCACGTCTCCCCCGCCAGGTCAGCCATGATGGCGTCGCGAACCTCGGGAAGACGCTCCAGACCAGCCGGATACGTGAGCGTCTTCATCGGAACCCGGCGCACGAGCGAGGCGAGACGGTGGAAGCGCCGGGCATGCAGCCCGGCCTTCTCGAGAACCGTGCTCAGGAAGGACTCGCGAACGAGCTCGATCAGCGCGTCCGACGGCGGAACGGGCTCGATGCGGATCTCGGACGCTGACTCCTCCCGTGCCGGCAGATAGAGGCGCGCGGGCGGATGGGATTCCGTGCAGAACGCCCCGAGGTCCTCGGCTTCGAGTGGCACACGCCGCTTTCGAATCTCGGGAAGCACCCGCGGCAGGTGCTCATGGGCTCCGAGGAAGTGATCCGCCAGGTCCGGCCACATCCGCATCTGGGGAAAGCCCGGGTGGGCGAGCACCGCCTCCTCCGAATCCCCTACGGAGACGGCGAGGAAGTCGTCGGTCAGCAGCGGATGACCGGCCGTCATCAGGGAGGTCGCCAGCGAGGTCTTGCCCCCCGTGTTCGTGGCGAGGAACACCACGGCGCGGCCCTCGATGCTGACGGCGGAGGCATGGAGAACCACATCCCCCCTCGATTCGAGCCAGAAGCCGCACACGAGGCTCAGAAAGTAGAGCTCGATCAGCTGCGTGGCCGACTCGTCGTGCCGGTGGCACACGATCCGGTCGGGCCACACGTACCAGTCGGCGATGCCGGTCTGCCGGAACAGGTGACCGCCATCGATCCGGTACAGGCGGACCTGGGGCCGTCCATCCTCGGTCAGGTAGCGGCTCTCGAACAGCGGCTCCCGGTCCTCCGAGAATGCCATGTCCGGCGACTCCCGGACGCAGGTGAACGAGAGGTCGGGCGTACCCTCCGTTCGGTGCAGGGGCGTCTGAAAGGGGAAATCGCTGGCCAGCGTGATCCCGTAGACCCGGTAGAGGGAATCCTCGGAGGGAGGTCGGTCACCCATGGATGCGTTCGTCCGTCCGGGTCTCTCGCATCAGGAGGCCGAGGTCCAGGGCCCGGTCGAGCACCGACCGGACATCGGCACGGAGGGTCCCGGGGTCCGCGTCCCAGTCTCGCAGGAGCCGCTCGACCGCTCTCTCCTCGCTTCCCTCCTCCAGGAGCGCCGTCCACGCGTCGGCGGCGATTCCGGAGAACCGGTAGGCCGCGCCTTCCTTCCAGTCGGCGACGAGCACGGCGCGCTCCGCGTCCATGTGGGCCACCACCGTATGCTGACCGGCCTGCAGCGTTCCCGGGCTCCGACCGTGCTCCTGAACGCGCCCCTTCAGAGCCGGAGACTCGAGCGGCCGATTCTTCAGGCAGTGTTCTGGAGGAACGACGCGCCACGGCGCCTCCTCGGCGGCGCTCGCGCGGTTCCACACCGTGATGTCCGGCTCGTTCCAGGGAAAGCACACATGCTCGGGCAACCCGACCCAGACCGCCTTCCCGTCCGATCGTGCCAGCCAGCGCTCCTGCCATGCACTTCGCTCGTTCCCCAACAACTCGTCGGACCGGTCCACGAGATCCGCCCCCGCCACGCAGGCGCGGAGCTTCGGCTCGCGGTTCTCGAGGGAGCTCCGGAGCTCCGGGTGGGAGAACAGGTGGGCGAAGACCACGTCGGTGGACGGGCTGCGATGCAACGTCTCGACGAATCGCAATCCGCTCAGAGCGCAGTCATCCACCAGGACGAGGGGGCCGCCCGGGTCTCCTCCGATCCCCTGGACCGGCTCCGCAACGATCTGGTCGGCCCGGAGACGCAGCAGGTAGGAGAGCATGCCCAGCACGAACAGGCCGCCGCGAGGCATGGGCGCGAACCGGCACCGCGCCAGCTCGTCCCGGCCGAGCTCGCCCTCCAGCCTCTCGGCAAGTGAGCGCGTCACGCGCTCGGCCTCCGCGTACGAGACATATCGCAGCCGTCTGAGCCCGCTGTCGATGATGCCGGGAAGCGATTCGATCCGGTTCCGCTCGGCCTCCGAGAAGCGTCCGACCAGGGCGAGCCGCGACGGAGCCGTCAGTCGCACGACCAGGACCGCCGACTTCAGCCCCCGGAAGCCCGGGCTGGCGGCGATCGCACGGGACAGGGCCCGCAGACGATCTTCGTGCGTCGGTAGATCGCGGTAGAGCGGAGCCGCCGCGAGCACCTCGGACCCGGGGTCGAGCACGTATACCGCCCCTTCGCCGGTTTCTGTCACCGCCGGTGCCTCCGCCTGTAGGGGTGTCTCCGGCCGCCTGATCTCCGGTGATCCGGATTCGCGCCGGCGCTCCACTGTACGGAACGTGGAGCGTTTGCCACAACGCCGTCCATACCGCAAGCGCGGTGCCGTGTCCGATCGCACCACGCGGCTCCCATAATCCTGCATATGACCACAATAGTAACCAATATTACTATGTCCTTGGCATTCTATATCTAGTTTTAGCACATTTGCGCTTTACTCTAGGGCAATCCTTGACGTTTGGCGCGAATCTTGTATCCTATGTCATCGTTCGTCGCAATCCGGGTCCTACACTGATGGAGTGACGCATGACGCCCGACACGATGTTCGCCGCACCGTCCGAGCACGAGGAGTCCGCCCGTTTCGCCACCTACGGCAAGCAGCTCGGTGTCCATCCCGATCCCGAGGGCATCCTGGAGCTGTGCAAGGCCCTCAACGTCCGGTTTCTGCGGCTCACCTTCACGGACATCCTCGGACACACGAAGAACGTGGAGGTCCCGGCCAGCCAGTTCCGAAAGGCGCTCGACGGCGAGATTCTGTTCGATGGGTCGTCGATCAAGGGCTTCGTTCGGATCGAGGAGAGCGACATGCTCCTCAAGCCCGATCTGAACACGTTCCGGATCTTTCCGTGGGGCAACCCGGACGCGCGCGTGGCACGGCTCATCTGCGACGTGTACAAGCCGGACGGCGAGCCGTTCGCCGGGGACCCGCGCCTGTGCCTGAAGCGTGTGACGGAGAAGGCCGCGAAGCTCGGATACGTCATGAATGCAGGCGTCGAGGCGGAGTTCTTCCTGTTTCACCGCGATCAGGCGGGGGCCGCGACGACCATCACGCACGACGCGGCCGGATACTTCGACCTGACTCCCGTGGACCTGGGCGAGAAGGCACGGCGGATGATCGTGAACGACCTCGAGGCGATCGGGTTCGAGGTCGAGGCAGCCCACCACGAAGTGGCTCCCGGGCAGCACGAGATCGACTTCAAGTACGAGGAAGCCCTGCGGACGGCCGATGACCTGACCACGTTCCGGTTCATCGTCCGTAACGCCGCCCTCGCGCACGACCTGCACGCCACGTTCATGCCGAAGCCGATCTACGGTCAGAACGGCTCCGGCATGCACACGCACCAGTCGCTGTTCAGGGACGGGGAGAACGTGTTCTTCGATGCCGACGCGGAGTATCAGATCTCGGATACGATGCGGTACTACATCGGCGGGCTGAAAGCACACGCCAAGGCGATCGCCGCGATCACGAACCCGATCGTCAACAGCTACAAGCGTCTCGTGCCGGGCTACGAGGCCCCGGTGGACATCGCGTGGTCCCAGCGGAACCGGTCTCCGATGATCCGGGTCCCCGATCGCCGGGGAGTGGGCACCCGGGTCGAGTTCCGGATGCCGGATCCGTCGTGCAATCCGTACCTCGCCCTCGCCGTGCAGCTCGCAGCCGGCCTGGCAGGGGTCGAGAAGCAGATCGATCCCGGCCCGCCCGTCGACACGAACGTCTGGGAGCTGAGCGCCGAAGAGCGAGCGAAGTACCAGATGGAGAGCCTTCCGGCGAACCTCGGTGAAGCGATCGTGGAGATGGAGAAAGACGAGCTGATCCGTGAGACGCTCGGAGAGCACCTCTTCGTGAACTACGTCCACGCCAAGAGGAAGGAGTGGGGCGACTACATCGCGCAGGTCACGAGCTGGGAGCTCGACCGGTACCTGACGACGTATTAGCGCCGGGGGTGCGACCGGCCTCTCGGCCGGAACGACCTCATCCCATCGAGCGGCCGGAGGCGAAACGCCTGCCGGCCGCTCTCTTCATTATTACCCGGAACCCCTGCGTGACAGGTCGACCAGATCGGAGATCGCCTGCACCGACACCACCAGGGCCGCGAGGCTCAGGTCGTCCGATTCCTTGAGCTTCTCGATCAGCTCGTGAATCCGGGTCAGCCCCACGGAGCATCGATCGCGGAAGTCGGCCATCGCGAGGGCTGCGTCGCCACCTTCCGCCCGGTCGATCAGATCGCGGACGATGGCCCTCCTCGCACCCTCGAGCTCGATCGTTAGTCGGCCCGCGGCGCGCTGCTCCCACAGGTCCTCGCCGGCCACTTCCGACAGACGGTCCTGCAGCCATGGAAAGTCGATGTCCGCGGCGAGGCCGAAATACAACTCGCCGACCGACCGCGCCCCGACCCCGGCGACCCGGGACAGGCTGGCCACGGGGAGCAGACCGTCGAGGAACTCGAGACACACGAGCTGCCACGCCAGATCCCGGTCCATTCCATCGGCCACGCGCACGGCCAGCCGGTCGCCGACCTGGCTTCGCTTCGGCTCGGGCAGCAGATCGGCCAGGTGGTCTTCGATCTCGGCCACCGGGGGACCGTACCGCTCGATCAGCTCGCCGAGCGGACGCCCGAGGTCCGCATTGGCGAGGATCCAGCGGGTCGATCGTGCCAGCGCATCGGTGGCGGATAGCAGCCACTGCGCCTGTACGCCCGCCGTCACCGTCGTCAGGCGGCGGAGTCCCTCGAGCACCTCGCCCGCCCGACCGACCTCGGAGGCCACGTACCATGCGGCAGCCACCTCATCCGCGTTTCGGTGCGTCTCTCCGATGAGTTGAATCAAGCCGGCTCCGCCCATGGCGTCGATCAGCCGGTTCGTGAGCTCGGTGGACGCGATGTTACCGCGCAGCCGGTGTTCGCGGACCGCTTCCTCTCCGACCCGGTCGAGCACGGGCTCCGGGAAGTAGTGCCGGGCGAGATCCAGGATGGCCGGGTCTTCGAGATACGCCGAACCGCGCAGGCACCCCTTCATGTGCATCTTGGCGTAGGCGAGCAGGACGGACAGCTCGGGCCGGGTCAGGAACGGTTTGCCGGCCTCCTGCCGCTCGGCGAGGTCGTCGCTGCTGGGCAGGTTCTCGAGCGACCGATTCAGCATGCCGCTGCGCTCGAGGAACATGAGCGCGTCGGCGAAACCGGCCTGGTTTCTCGCCACCCGATGCTGGTCGAGGCTGACCGCGAGGCTCTGGTGTCGGCTGTTCTCGAGCACGGCGGCGCCGACGTCGGCCTCGACCGAGGCCAGGAGGGAATCCCTCTCCGCCGCCTCGAGATCGCCTCTCGAGATCGACGCACCGAGAAGGATCTTCAGGTTGACCTCGTGGTCGGACGTGTCCACTCCCGCCGAGTTGTCCAGCGCGTCCGTGTTGCACCGGCCGCCGTGCATCGCGTACTCGATGCGGGCTCGCTGGGTGAGCCCGAGATTCCCGCCTTCGCCCACCACACGGGCGCGAAGCTCCGCGGCCGTGATTCGCACCAGGTCGTTTCCGGGGTCCGAAACGACGGCGTTGGTCTCGGACGAAGCCCTCACGTAGGTGCCGATCCCTCCGTTCCACCACAGATCGACGGGAGCGCCGAGAATCGCCCGCACCAGCGCTTCGCCGTTCACCGTCGGCTCCTCGATGCCGAGCACCTGACGGGCCTCGTCCGACAGCTCGATGCGCTTGTCCCCGCGCCCCCATACACCCCCGCCCCGGCTGATCAGGTCGGCGTCGTAGTCGGTCCAGGCCGAACCTGGCAGGTCGAACAGGCGCTTGCGTTCCTCCCAGCTCCGTTCGGGATCCGGATCCGGATCGATGAAGATGTTGCGGTGGTCGAAGGCCGCCAGGAGCCGGGTCTTCCGGCTCAGCAGCATCCCGTTCCCGAACACGTCACCGCTCATGTCCCCGATGCCGATGGCGGTGAACTCCTCCTCCTGGATGTCCTTCCCCATCTCCCGGAAGTGTCGCTTCACGCATTCCCAGGCGCCGCGGGCGGTGATCCCCATCTTCTTGTGGTCATAGCCCTTAGACCCGCCGGAGGCGAAGGCATCGCCCAGCCAGAACCCGTAGCGCGCGGCCAGGTCGTTCGCGGTGTCGGAGAGCGTCGCCGTGCCCTTATCGGCGGCCACGACGAGATACGGATCCTCCCCATCCCGGATCACCGTATCCGGAGGATGCACCACCTGTCCGTCGATCACGTTGTCGGTGACATCCAGAAGCGCGCTCACGAAGTCGCGGTAGCTCTCGACGCCGGCTTCCCGCGCACGCGAGCGGTCGGCCGGCGGTCGGCTGACGACGAACGCACCCTTGGCTCCCTGCGGGACGATGACGGCGTTCTTCACCTGCTGGGTCTTCACCAGACCCAGGACCTCCGTCCTGAAGTCCTCGAGTCGGTCGCTCCATCGGAGGCCCCCTCGCGCCACATCGCCCATCCGCAGGTGCGCTCCCTCGGTGCGAACGCCGCTTACCCAGATCTCGTGCCGCGGCCGCGGCTCGGGCATGGCGTCGATTCGGTGGCAGGAGAACTTGAGCGAGATCGGAGCGTGGCGGTCCTCGCGCAGGCGGGCCTGGAAGTAGTTCGTCCGGACGGTGGCATCGATCAGGTTGAGCAATCTCCGCAGCGTTCGATCGTCGTCGATGCCCTCGACGCGCTTCAGCTCGTCGTGGAACGCATCTCGTGCCGCGATCCCCGCCATCTCGCGATCCCCCTCGAGCGATGGATCGAACTGGGTCGAGAAGATCTCCCACAGCAGACGTGCGGCCCGGGGATACGCCATCAGAGGCCGCTGGAGAAGGAGTCGGCTGGACACGGCTCCGATCCGGAACGCATAGGCCCCGTAGGCCTTGAGGAGTGCGACCTGTCGCCACGACAGACCGGCGGACAGGATCAGTCGGTTGATGTGAAGGTTCTCCGCCCACCCCGCCTGCGCGGCCCGAAGGGCCTCTTCCACCCGGCTCTCGGCGCCCTCGCGTTCGACCTTCCACTCCGCCGGCACGTCGACCAGGAATCCGTGGATGGTGAACGGGGCCTTCCCATCTTCCACCGAGACTTCATGCGCCTCGGCCCGGATCACCCGGAAGCCGAAGTTCTCGAGCACCGGCATCACGTCGCTGAGAGCCTGGTTCTCTCCCCGGTCGAAGGCGGTGAGCCAGTACCGGTCCGCCACGGGGGGATCGAGATCGAGGAGGGTCACACGGCTCAATCCTTCGGAGCGGACCTGCTCCAGGACCAGGATGTCCCGGGCGGCCGTCCGAACCGAGGTGGTCGCCTCGTACTGCGGCGAGAAGGCGGAGCCGTACAGCTGAATCAGCTCGAGCGCCCGATCGGCCTCGACCTCCGTCTCGAGGGCGCTGCGCACCTTCTCCTGCCAGGTCTGGATCGCCTCGCTGACCCGGGTCTCCAGATCCACCAGGTCGACTCTCGCGACGGCGTCGGGCTCGGCCGACACGTGAAAGTGCAGGCGGGCCTGCTCTCCTTCGCCGAGGGCGAGGTGATAGTTCAGGATGTGCCCGTCGTAGGCGTCCTGGATCAGCTGCTGAACCCGCTTCCGTACGGCCGACGAGAAGCGGTGTCGCGGCATGACGACCATGAGCGTGACCCCGCGCGCCAGGGCGTCGGGCCGGCCGATCACCAGCACCTCGCCGCTCGCGTGCGTCTGGACCATCGCGTCGACCAGCGGAAGCAGCTCCTCCGTGGGAGCGACGAACAGGTCCTCCTTCGGGAAGCTGTTGAACAGGCGCACGATCAGACCGTGATCGTGGGTACCCGGATCGACCTGCTCCGCTTCGAGAATCTCGGCCAGCTTGCGCCGCAGGATGGGGGTGACCGAAGCATCCTGGTGAAACGCCTTGGCGGTGAACAGCCCGAGGAACCGGCGCTCGCCGAGCACCGTTCCGTCCGTATCGAGGCGCTTGATGCTGATGTCGTCCATCCGCGCGCGCCGGTGGACCGGGGAGAGGGCGTTCGTCTTCGAAACCATGAGCAGAGGTCCACCGAGCACCCGGGCGGTGAGCTCCTTGGGCAGAGCGTCGAGCGGGACGGCATCGTAGACCTTCGAGGTGGTTTCGTCCCAGAGGATTCCCCGGCTCGATCCCCGGCGGAGCCTGACCTCCCGGGTCCCGTCGTCCGCGGGTCTAATGTCGTACTCGCGGTAGCCGAGGAAGACGAAGTTGCCCTCGCGCAGCCAGTCGAGGAACTCCTGGACCTCCCCCAGCTCCTCCGCCTTCCAGGCCAGGTGGGTCTTCAGGTCTTCGAGGTCCGCCCGAATGTGGTCCAGGAACTCGAGCATCGAGGGAAAGTCGGCGGTGGAGCGTCTCACGTGCTCCAGCCGGCTCTCCACCTCCCGGAGCAGAGACTCGTCGTCGCCCGACTCCAGTCCCTCGACCAGGATCATCGTCGCCGACACCCGGGCCCTCGTGTCGTCGCGATCGCCGATCGCCGAAATGCGGCCGTCCGCCGAGCGACTCAGATCGATAATCGGGTGCAGGAGGGCGAGGATCGAGTAATCCTCCGAACCGAACATCTCCCGCAGCGTCTCCACGATGAAGGCGCAGTCCGGCATCGCGGTCAGCAGCACGGCCCGGTGTGGGCGGGACGGAAGCCGGTGCAGCTCTGCGCCGATGGAGTCATCGGGCGTGGTCTCGACGAGCCGGAACAGGGCCGCGGCCTGCGACTCGATGAGGCCGGGCTCCGCCTCCTCCAGCCTGTCCAGGGGCACTCTGGAGAGGAGCCGCCGACCGAATTCCCCGAGCACTTCGGGGGAGCGGTCGGGAAGTTCCTTCTTGAGCGCTTCGAAGACGCCCGATACGAGATCATCCACCGTTCGTGCCTGTTCCATCCGTGGTTTCTCTCCGCGAGGCCCCGGCGATCGCCGGGTGTTGTATGGCTCTCCCCCGGCGGCGAAAACCCGTTGCCCGGCCGGAGGCGAAGGACAATACTGCAGCCATGGACCAGCGGCGAGTAGGACGATCGAGAACGCGGGCAGCGGCGCCGTGATCATCGGCACGGGGATCGACCACGCACGGATCGACCGTGTGGCGAAGCTCCTCCGCCGGTATCCCGAGCGCGCCCGGCGCCGGCTTTTCACGGAAGTGGAGCGTCAGACGTGCGACGCCCGGCGCCGGAGCGAGGAGTGCTACGCGGCTCGTTTCGCGGCGAAGGAAGCCTTCGTGAAGGCCCTCGGCACGGGTCTTCGGGAAGGTGTGCGCTGGACCGATATCGAGATCCGGACGGATCGCCGGGGGCGCCCGGAGCTCGGACTGCACGGCGCGGCCTTGCGGGCGTTCAAGCAGGCGGGCGGCCAGCGGGCGCACCTCAGCTTCACTCACGAGGGAGGCACCGCAGCCGCGATCGTCATCCTCGAGGGCGGCTGAGGCGATGGCGACTGCGATCAACTGGAGAGGAGGACGGGGTGCGACTGAGCATCGAATACTGCGCCGTCTGAAACTACGGACCCAGAGCCGCCGGTCTGGCGGCCCGACTCGAAGCCCGGTACCCCGACCTGGAGGTCAAGCTCATCCCGTCGAGCGGCGGCGTGTTCGAGGTCGAACTGGATGGGGCGGTGGTCTTCTCGAAGAGGTCCACCGGCCGCCACTGCACGGTCGAGGAAGTCATCGAGCGGCTCGACGGAATGACCCGATGACGGGCTAGCCCCGGCCGCCGGTGAACGCCCCCGGCGGATAGCGCATCCAGAGCCAGACGAACAGGGCCAGGGATCCGTACGCGGTCATCCGATCCCCCGTGAGCAGGGTGCCGACGATCCCGACCAGGGCCTGACCCTCCGCCAGCGCCCACACCACGATCGCGGCCGTGCGCGCCCCCTGCGGGGAGGCGGCCAGCCTTCCCCTCGCGATTCCGGCCCCGAGGGTCGCGATCACGGCCACGGCGAACCACACCATGCGCATCAGGTTCGGCTCCACCGTGGAACGGAGCGGCTCCAGCACGAAGAGAACGATCGCGGCGAACAGGAAGACGCCGGCCGCCAGGGCAAGCCAGATCGTCCTGAGCATCCGGGGGTCCGAATGGGGGCTCAGCGAGGGCATCCAACCTCCGCAGCAGATGGCGACGCACGCCCCGCGAGGCCTGTGGAACGTTCTCGCTCGTGGCGTGTTTCAGTAGACGAGAACACCCCCGGAGCCACGGTGCCTACCTTGGATCCTATCCCCGCAGTCAATCCGTGGCCGAGGGGGTTTTCTCATCTGCCTCGTATTGCAGGCGAAGGAGAATAGGCGAAGGCTGGGGCAGGGGCAAACGGGTTCAGTCGCCCGTACGCCCGTATCGGTCCTCCAGCCGGACGACGTCGTCGAGCTCGGGCGTCGATACCTCCAGGAGGACGGAGTCTTCGATCGCCTCCATGCGATGGACAGTGCCGGGGGGAATCGACACGGCCTGTCCGGGAAGCCACTCCATCGTCTCTCCGTCGAGCGTGAGCCGAACGCGACCGCTGAGGAGATAAAGCGTCTCGTGCTTGACGCGGTGCTTCTGGAGGGAGAGGAGGTGGCCGGCGGTGACCTCGAGCACTTTGCCCGCGTAGCGATCCGTGTGGGCGTACCAGACCTCACGGCCCCAGGGCTTGTCCACGATCTTCGGTTTCCGGAGGGATTGCGTCACCTGGTTCTCGTCCGTGAAAGTCCGTCGCTCGTCGGGTCGCGGCCAATATATCGTTCGGCCTCGAAGCCACAAACGGCCTTCAGCGATAGTCGCGGCTGCGAATCGGCCCCAGGTTTCCGGCCAGGTCCAGACGTTCGGCCCGGCGGGTCAGCACGTTCACCACGTCATGCTCGTTTTCCACCACGCCCTCCATGACCAGAAGCGGAGCGCGCAGCACGCTTCCGAGCCTTTGCCTCACATCCGGCATGACCACGAAGTTGGAGAACCCGGTCTCGTCCTCGAGCGTCACGAACATGACCCCTTTCGCCGTGCCCGGTCGTTGCCGGCAGATCGCCATTCCCGCCACGCGCACCCGATCGCCGCTCGGGCGCGAGCGCAACTCGGCGGCACTCAACACGCCTTTCCTCTCCAGCTCCGGGCGCAGGAACTCCATCGGATGCCCCTCCGGGGACAGTCCGACGCACCGGTAGTCCGCCGCCACCCTCTCGAGCGCCGACATCTCGCGTATCGGAGCAGGGGTCCCGGGTGCTCGGCGGGCCAGCGGTCCCGCATCTCCACGAGCCTGCCGCAGAAGCTCCCACAGCGCCTGCCGTCGACCGGGCCACAGCGTTTCGAACGCGCCCGCCTCCGCGAGGACGCGGAGATCCGACGCCCCGAGACCGCTTCTCCGCATCACGTCCTCCACGCTTCGAAACGGTCCCTCCTCGCGAGCCGCCTGGAGCTTCTCGCGCGCCTTCGGCCCCAGCCCGTGCACGAGCCGAAGGCCGATTCGCAGAGCAGGGTCGGGGGGCCGCGCTCCCTCCGCGAACGAGTCCTCGCTGCGCTGCGGAGGTTCGCTCCGGGAACACGGCTCCCCCGCAGCAGAAACAGCGACTTCGAGAACGTGGTGATCCGATTGGGTATCGAACCGCTCTGGAAGTCGGGGTCCTCCGGAGTGCGCCTCCGCAGCGGACGGACCGGCCGCGGACCGTCTGAAGTTGCCCTCCGCATCCGCGGACATTCCGCCAGCACACGACTCGCTACGACGACGAGGAGACCCCGCAGGAGCTTCGCTCCGAGGAGGCTCCGAGTCCAAAGTAGCCGGAGCGTGCCGGCGGGGTGCCCGCGGAACTTCCAAAGTGGAATCCCACTCCGAATGGGCCAGGTCGACGGGACGGACCTCCACCCCGTGGCGCCGCGCGTCGTGGATGATGGTGGCCGGCGAATAGAAGCCCATCGGCTGGGCGTTGAGGAGCGCCGCGTAGAATTCCGGAGCGTAGTAGTGCTTCAGGTAGCACGAAGCGTATACGAGAAGAGCGAAGCTGGCCGAATGACTCTCGGGGAAACCGTAGTTGGCGAACGCCGTCAGGTACTTGAGGATCTGTGCAGCCACCTCAGGCGCCACTCCGTTCCGATGCAATCCGTCCACCAGATCTCTTTCGACTTCCTGCATCTTCCGGTGCGAGCGCT
>NZ_JBZQEK010000021.1:0-10222 GCF_058719085.1 Candidatus Benthicola sp. | reverse complement strand
GGCCCGTCCGCGAATTCAAGATCTCCATTCGATCCGTTCCCTTCAGCGCCTCGGCGAACCCGTCCTCGTATCGATACACCGATCCGATCCCCGCCCATGTCACCACGGCTTCGACTCTCGGGCTGCGCGCCCCGGCCAGGATCACTGCCGCCGCCCCCCGACTGTGTCCCAGCAGGCCGATGGAGTGAGCCGGCGAGAACGCCACATCGCCGAGCCGGCCGTTCCGGGCTCCGTCCAGCACGATCTCGAGGTCCGCCAGCTCCTTCGAGAAGGTGTTGTGACCGAAGGCCTCGAGGTCCGTGAACGTCTCCAGGTCGGGACCGATGCCCGAGCCCGAGAAGTTGAAGGAGACCACGACGCTGTGCGTGTCGCGGGCCAGCCGATTCGACAGATAGGGGAAGAACCCCCAGTCCTTGAAGCCCTTGAACCCGTGGCACACCACGATCAGCCGACCGGCGGTCTCAGGACCGGCCGCACCCGCAGCTTTGTCCGGGACTCGAACGTCCCCGCGCAGCACGCCCCGCTCGCCGACGGACAGCTCGAACGCGGTGCGCAGGGTGCCGCTCTCTTCCCGTTTCTCAGGCGACATGATCGGCCACGTCGATGCCGTAGCGGGTTGGGTCCGTGGAACGCGCGATGCTCCTCCGGTATCGGCCGCTCTCCGGATCCCGTTCGTTGAGGTCACGGATCGGTCCGTTTCCCACCCGCTCTCCGGAGGCGTTCGCCACGATTCGGACAAGCGGGCGATTCAACGTCTTCGGATTCGGACTCGGAGCCACCACGACGCCCATCTCCCCGGTATCCAGAATGACCAGCGTCGCCACCGGGAAGATCCCCATCATGTTCACGAAGGCCCGGGTCAGGACGCTGTCGTAGGCCCCCGTTTCGGCCTCTCGGAGCTGCCGGATCGCTTCATCGGGCGAGCAGGGAAGGAACTGTTTGCTGTAGTTCGAGATCGCCGCGTCGTAGGCTTCGGTGAGGGCGATGATCCTCGCGAAGAGGCCCTGGCGCCGCCGACGGATCACTCTCGGGTATCCCGACAAGTCGGGCTTCATGTGATGCTCGTACACCGCGAGCATGGCCCGGTAGGGAAGGTCCTGGAAGCCCTCCACGTTGAACAGCATCAGGAGGCCGAAGTCGGGGTGCTGGCTGACGAGCCGCCATTCCTCGTCGTTCAGCCAGCCCATCTTGTTGAGCACCGCAGGGGGAATGAGCACCTTGCCGATGTCGTGGAACAGGGCCGCGAAGCCGAGTTCGAACAGCTGCTCCCGGTTCAGTCCGAGGTAGTCGCCGAGCGCCACGGAGAGAATCGACACGTTGACCGAGTGGACGTACGAGTGGTCGTCGAAGTCCCGCAGCGTCAGCATCCCGAGCATGGTCGCGGGCTCCTTGAGCACCTGATCGACCACGGCGAGAATCGCTCGCTCGGCCCGGCGGGCCCCGATGGCCTTCCCTAGCACGAGGCCCTCCATCATCTCGCGAGCGACCTTGATCGACCGCGCGTAGGTGCGCCTCGCCGCCTCGACGGATTCCTCGCCCTCGCTTCCCTCGAACATCGGGGATGGAGGTCCCACGTGGATGGCCGATACCCCCTTCGCCGCGAGCACCGATCGGAGGGCCTCCAGCGGCGGCTGGCCCGGCGCCGGATCGACCGCGATCGCGGCCAGGAAGGCCGCCCATTGCTCGTTCTGCGCCTTGGGGCTCGCTTCGATTCGCCCGACGCCGTGTCCGCGCAGGACTTCGCGAAGCGCGGCGAGCGCCGCGTAGTCATGAAGGTCCAGTCGCACCTGCAGGTCGTTGATGAACATATAGTTGCCGGCGACCCAGATGCTCAGCCCTCCTTCGGAACGAATGACCCGTTCGACCTCGTCCGTGACCTCGGTCAGGGCGCGCGTCACGACTTCGTTCTCCGCCGGGTAGAGCTGCAAGGCCCGGATGGCTCCGTACATGGTCCCGAGGATCGTCGTCCCCTGCGTCATCGAACCGGTCATCGCGGCTCCTCCTCGTGGTCGCCATCCGGCTCGAGAGCGGACTCGTCCGGCCCCAGCTCCAGCTCCTTGAGAGAGACGCGAACCGAGCTGCGCACGGGAGCGGATCGATCGTTCGCCGCTTTCTCGAGGGCTGCCCGCGCTCCCGGCGATCCCACCATCCCGAGGGCTCGCGCGGCACACGCTCTCAGGGTGGGAGCGTGTCGACCGCCCCACCACTTGCGGCCGTTGAGGATCCTGGCGAGCCGGGACACGGCCCCCTCGCCGGCGAGAGAGGCGTAGACCCGGAGAAAGGCCAGCTGCTCGCCCTGGTCCCGGCCCGCCAGCGCCGAATCGATGATTCTTCCGAGCAGCTCCTCGACTCCCGCCGGCCGGGCCGCCTTCACGGCATTGAGGGCCGCCAACCGGATCTCCTTGCCCGGATCGGAGAGAGCGGCGGTCAACGCCAGGGCCCCGGATTCGGATCCGAGCATCGCCAGGGCCTCGATCGCCGCCTGTCGCGTCACCTCCTCCGGACGCTTCGAGAGCTCGACCAGATCCTCTTCCGCGGCCGTCAGGCCCAGACGTCCGACGATTCGTGCCGCCTCGGCGGCGAGCATGGGGTCTTCCGCGGAGAGAAGGTCCACCACGTAGCTCGGGTTGGCCCCCACGAGCCGGTCCAGCGCCTCGGCCAGGCGGTCACGCGTGCTGCGGTCCGGAACCGCCGGGATCGCCCGAACGAGGGTCGGAATCGCTTCCGCCTGCAGCGCCCCGACCAGAGCGGCCAGTTCCTCCGCTGCGGGCGAATCCTCGCCCGCATCCGCTACGCTCACCATTTCCGCCATCGCCTCGCTCATGTCCCGGAGCAGCGAGGTCACCAGTTCCTGGGTCTCGCTCTCGCCCGTCTTGTTCGCGAGCAGCTGCAGCTCCGTGACGATCATGGCGACGTTGGAGAAGTCTCGGGCGGCCAGGAGCCGCGGGAGCAGTTCCCGCAGGATGTCCACGACCTGACGTCGTCTTTCCTGGTCCCGCATCTCGAACTGATCCAGGAGGGCGAGCGTGACGTCGTGCACGACAGGCCGGTTCCACTCGGCTTCGATCTCCCGCTTCAGGTAGAGGAGGTCCGGCTCGCCGAGGGTCAGGTCCGCGAACTCTCCCCCCTCCTCCTGCTCTCCTTCGTCCTCGACCGCTCCCGCTTCCAGCACCTCCTCGATCTCGGCCATGTCCTCGAGACTCGTTCCGGCTCCGGCATTCCGGTCGGGGGTCGGTAGCTCGGTGATCTCCTCCTCGGAGGGATCCACGTAGTCCATGCGGACGGTCTTGAAATCGCGGTGCCACAGGGTGGCGAGGAGGTCTTCCGCATGGGCCTGACGCGTGCGGGCCAGGATGTCGAGGAACTCGGCCAGCTCCTCGTCCTCGGCTCCCGGAAGCAGGGCCAGTTGCCGGATGCCGTCCTTGAAGAAGCGGAAGGCGAAGTTGTCAGGTCCCAGCGGTTTCGAGTATACGGCCCGGTCGCGCCACAACAGACGGCCCTCATCCACGGTCAGCGACAGATGCGGAAGCTCGTCCCACAGGGCGCCGAGTCGCTCGCAGAGCTCGCCGTGAAACTGATCGATCAGTGGGTTTCCGGGTACGTAGGTCTGACGTGCGCGCGTCGCCTTGAGCAGGGCATTGACCGCGTCTTCGACCGCCCCGGACAACGCATCCTCAGGATCGACTTCCGAGCGTCCGCCGCCAACGGGTTCGCGTGTGGAGTCATTCACGGTCGTGCTTACCTCGATCCGTAGTTGCCGGGTGCGGCTCCGGACTCGTCTTCCGAGGGAGCCACGATGTCTCGGGTCTCCCGGCCCGGTGATTGATCGCCCGTGCCAGGGTGAACAGGAGATCCGACAGCCGGTTGACGTACGGGATGATCGAGACCGCGAGATCCGGATCTTCGGCTGCCAGCGCGGTGATCCTGCGTTCGGCCCGACGGCATACCGTTCTCGCCACGTGAAGCTGGGCCCCGACGCTCGAACCGCCGGGCAACACGAAAGCGGTCAGGGCCGGAAGTTGCTCGTCGAGCCGGTCGATCCATTCCTCGAGGGCCTGGATGCGGTCCGTCTCGAGCGCAGGAATCGTCCCGCGTTCCAGCTCGCGCTCGGGCCGCGCGGCTGCGAGCCGCGAGCCGATCACGAAGAGATCCTCCTGGACTCTCTCCAGCGGGGCGAGCGCGGGGTCTCGCTCCGGGCCCAGCGCCAAAGCGAGGCCCAGGGATGCGTTCAGCTCGTCCAGGGTTCCGTAAGCGTCCACCCTGTCGTCGTTCTTGTCTACCTCCACGCCGCCGAACAGCTTCGTGCGGCCGGAGTCTCCCTTCCGTGTATAGATCTTCACGGTATGACCACCCTTTCCGATCCGAGCCGCATGTAGAGCTGTCGCGCCGAGAGGATGTCCCGGTCGGACAGCTCGAAGCTACGGTTTCCGGGGTGCATGACATCGCTCGGCTCGTCGCTGTGTGGAAGACCGATCGCGTGTCCGAGTTCGTGCAACGAGACGAGCCCGCGGAATTCGTCGCTCATCGGCGTGCCATCCTCGTGCTCGAGCGCCAGGGTCACGGTCACCGCCCGGAGCCACCCTTCTCCATCGGTTTGCCAGTCGGTGGTACCCGCCTGGCGTGCCTCGAACCGCCGCAACCAGCGGAACTCCACGTCGGCCCCCTCCCGGTGCATCGTGCGTCGAAACGACAGGGGAACTCCGCTCACCTCGTTCCACGTGGCCATGGCATTCAATGTGTTCGCCCAGAAGTCGGGGCTGCCGGCCGGAGCTGGTGCGAAGTACACCCAGAGGGTCCTCGGGTGGTCGGAGCCGATTCGCCAGCGCGGGAGCGGATCCTCCACCGTGCCATCGGACGGTCCGATGTACGCGGCAGCGGGCGGAACCACGGCCGGCCCGTGATGGCCTGCCTGAGCTGCCGCAGGGGTGGGCATCCAAATCGCCGCGCCGACCGCGGCGATTCCAAGCCATCCGGGCGACGTGGGTCCCCTGTTCATGCGCGAACATCCGGCGGGTTGATGTATCTCCGTATCCCTCGGGGTCAAAGGTAATCCGCCTGCCATGGGGCCTCGAGGCCGCCGAACGCCTTCACCCACCGACCCTCGATCTCACGGGCGGCCGGCCGGCGAAGCTTCCCAGCCGCATCGTGCTCCGACGCACCGCCACGCTCGATCCGCACGGCTGGTCGCTCGAGGGTCGGCTCGGGCACGTTCGGCCCTCCTACCGAATCGGGCAGCGTGGTGAGCCACGCGGGAGCGTATCGGCGCCCGGCGGCTCGCTGTCCCGAGGTCGACAGTCGAACGACGCCGGTGAGCGGGAACGCCTCGAGGGACCACGGGTCCACCTCGTTCGCCAGGCGGCGTTCCAGATCGTGCAGGCCCGCCGCAAGATAGCGGCGCCCGAAGGTGATGCGGTAGGCGGCGCTCGTGCTCGTTCGCCCCGCGGCGTCGGACGACTGGAACTCCGGGTCCGGTCGGGCCGACTCCTCTTCGCGTACGGTCCAATCCGCTTCGCCGGCCCAGCGCTCCACGGAAGCCGCCCGGCTGGACACCGCCCCCGGTCCCCCGGCGAGCGTGATCGTCAGTCGGCCGGGCTCGCCATTCCTCGCTGACGCGGTCCAACGCAGACCTTCCGACCGGGGAAGAGCGGCGAAGTCGGAAGCACCCCCGCCCGAGGTCTCTCGCTCCAGGTGAAGGCGGCGCCAGCACCGCGGTCGCGGCCACAGCCGGAGGGTCGCCTGCGTCACGATGCCGAGTCTGGCGCGACTTCCGCAGATCAGCTTCGTGACGTCGTATCCGGCCACGTTCTTCATCACCGCCCGGCCCCACCGGGTCTCCGTGCCGGTCCAGAGCAACAGGTCGCAAGCGACCACGTGACGCCGCACCGGGCCGAAGGCATCATCGTGCTCGCCCGCCGGGGCGGCCGCGATCCACCCTCCCACGCTGCGATCCTGAGGCGCTCCCGCGATCGGCAGCCACAACCCCTTCTCTTCGACGACCTTTCTGAGGGTCGAGAGCCGCATCCCGGCCTGAACCGTGATCATCAGATCCGCGGGCCGGAACTCGACCACTTCCGCCAGGTCCCACGTCGAGAGTGCGAGTCGGGGAAGGTCCGGAAGCGACCCTCCCTTCGGCTCGCGGCGCTCGCCGGTGACGATGGGCATACCCTCGTCAACGAAGCTCCGGCTCGAGGATCGGACCCACTCCGTCAGCTCGACCACCGTTTCCGGCCGGAACCGCCTCATGTCCCGCTCACCTCCGCGGTCCGGGGCCCGGGACGTTCGGGAAGGAGCTTGCCCGGGTTGGCGAGGTCCTCCGGGTCGGTCGCCTTTTGGATCGCGCGCATCAGCTCGATCTCCTCCGGACCGAACACGAGCCCCATGTGCCGCACCTTGTCGGCGCCCACACCGTGCTCGCCGGTGATCGTGCCTCCGGCCTGAACGCAGAGCGCCATGATCTCCGATCCCGCTGCCTCGACCCGCGCCACCTGCTGCGGGTCGCTCCGATCGAACAGCAGGTTCGGGTGCACGTTGCCGTCTCCGGCATGGAAGAAGTTCGCGAGGCGAAGATCATGACGACGGGCGATCTCGGAGAACTTCGGGAGCAGCTCGGGCAGTGTCGACCGTGGAACGGCCGCGTCCTGCACGAAGACGTCCGGAGCCAGCCGCCCGAGAGCACCATAGGCCTTCTTTCGGGCCTGCCAGATGGCGAGGCGTTCCTCCGCATCCCGTGCCCTGCGGACTTCTCGGGCTCCAGTGGCGACGAGAGCGGCCTCTGCGACGTCGAGGTCTTCCGCTACTTCCGTGGCGTCGCCCTCGACCTCCACCACCAGTGCGGCCTCGGTGTCCAGGGGCAGACCCGCGGCGAAAGCCGAAGCCTCGACCACGGCGATCGTCTCGCGGTCCACCAGCTCCAGGGCCACCGGGACCAGGCCGTCTTCGAAGATCCGTGCGACCGCCCGTCCCGCGGCCTCCAGCGTGTCGAACAGGGCGAGCAACGTCCCGACCTCTTCGGCCACCGGGGCCAGGTTCAGCCGCATCCGGCTCACCACGCCGAGCGTTCCCTCCGATCCCGTGAACAGCCCGACCAGGTCCAGCCCCCCGTCCGTTCCTCGATCGACGATCACGGAACCTCCATCGGGGAGAATGACCTCGAGAGACAGGACGTGGTCCGTGGTGACGCCGTGCTTCAGGCAGTGCGGGCCGCCCGAGTTCATGCCGACGTTTCCACCGAGAGTGCATGCCGCGGCGCTCGCGGGGTCCGGCAGGTAGCGCAGGCCACGGGACAGCGCGGCCTCGTTGAGCTCGTCGGTAAGGACGCCGGGCTCGACGAGGGCCGTACGACCGACGGGGTCCACCTCGAGGATGCTTCGCATTCGGGTGGTGCAGACCAGCACGCCGCCGTGCGCGACGGCGCCTCCCGCCAGCCCGGTGCCCGCCCCTCGCGTCACGAACGAAACGCGCGCTTCGTGAAGCAGGCGGACCACCCGGATCAGCTCTTCGCGGTCGGCCGGAAACACGGCTGCGTCCGGCAGCCCACGCGACGTGGTGAGGGCGTCGGCCTCGTAGGCGACGAGCCGGTCCGGGTCGTCGATGACCGCACCCGGATGGGTAGCGGCCCGCAATGCCGGGAGGAGACCGGCCGGAAGGGCCCGTTCTGAGGACATGGCCCGACGTTAGGCGGGCCCCGGGAACCCGGCAAGCGGAGCCCCGATTTCGGGTTGACATCGAGGGGCCCGGTTGCTAGCATCGTGGGCCCGATGCGGGGTGGAGCAGTCTGGTAGCTCGTCGGGCTCATAACCCGAAGGTCGCAGGTTCGAATCCTGCCCCCGCTATTCGAGTAAGAACCCGCCCCTTCACCTGGCCGTGCCAGGCGGGGCGATTTTCTTGCAGAGACGGGTTGTTTGACAACTGACTGTGTGCCTGTGGATCGTCCGCCGTTCGGTGCGGGCGACATCGGGTCGTTCGGCGACATTCCGGGGTAGCTCAGAGGCCAGAGCGGGTGGCTGTTAACCACTAGGTCGTGGGTTCGAATCCCACCCCCGGAGCTGGAAACGGGGCTGGGTAGCTCAGTTGGTAGAGCACCGCGCTGAAAACGCGGGTGTCGGCGGTTCAAATCCGTCCCCAGCCATGCCGGAGCCAAGGGGCGTAGCTCAACTGGTAGAGCACCGGTCTCCAAAACCGGCGGCTGGGGGTTCGAGTCCCTCCGCCCCTGTAGCCCGGTTCCGGAGTCGGCACAGGCTCGCGTAGCTCAGGGGTAGAGCGCATCCTTGGTAAGGATGAGGTCACGGGTTCAATCCCCGTCGCGAGCTTCAGGGATCGGCGGCGGGCGAGAGACTCCGGGCGACCTCGAGGCGGGCGCCCGTAGCTCAGCTGGATAGAGCACCGGCCTTCTAAGCCGGGGGTCGCAGGTTCGAGTCCTGCCGGGCGCGTCAGAGAACCGTGGTGGTCTCGCGCCTTGACGGCGCTCGAGTGTCGCGGCACGGCCGCGACGGCGAGTCCTGCCGGGCGCGTCAGGAAGCTGTCGGAACGGAAACGCTGGGGTCAGGTACGAGAGTCTGCCCCGACTGGCCCCCCATCGTCTAACGGCCAGGACACCACTCTTTCAAGGTGGAGATAGGGGTTCGATTCCCCTTGGGGGGATGGCAGGAACGGGCGCACAGTTGATTGACAGAGCAGTCTGGGGCCGTAGCTCAGTGCTTTTCGCACCTTCGGTGCAAAAAGGACAGGTATCAGGCTCGACAGGACAGTAAGTATGACAAGCAGTCTGGGGCCGTAGCTCAGTTGGGAGAGCGCTTGAATGGCATTCAAGAGGTCAGGGGTTCGACTCCCCTCGGCTCCACTTCCGCCCGGACGGGCGACCGACGCACCGCGCGGTAACGCGCGCCGCTAGCTCAACAGGCAGAGCAACTGGCTCTTAACCAGTAGGTTCGGGGTTCGAGTCCCTGGCGGCGCATTTCGGGACAGCAGGAAGTTGCGCGCTCGTAGCTCAGCCTGGATAGAGCGTCTGCCTCCGGAGCAGAAGGTCACAGGTTCAAATCCTGTCGGGCGCATGAGAAGAAGTTGAGGCCACGTCGATTTCGGCGTGGCCTCTTCGCATCCAGACCGCCGCGGGACCGCGGCAGAAGATCACAGTTGGTCTCGCCCTCTCGGGCGTGTTCCGCCTCGAATGCAGCGTCGATTGGGGGCGAGCAACTGTTGCACCGGTGCAACGGTCTCCGGAGAAAACATGTTGCACAGAGGCCACAGTGTCCGACTTTCCGGCCTGGCTGGTGTAACGGTCGTGCAACGCCTTCCGGGCCACCTTGTCAACCCCCTTCGAAACTGGATATTGGAGGTGGAAGCACCTTCCGAAAGGGTGAGCCGGGCGGATTCGGTTCGCAATGCTCCGAGGGCCTCGGCCCAAGCCCACCGAGCTGCCGAAGAAGGATCGCTGGGGGCGCCACGTGCGGCGCTACGTCTCCGTGTGTCAGGAGGTTCCCATGATCCGGTCTTCTCTCGATCGAGAGAGAAGTCCCCCTCGTCATATCGGGTCTCAACTGCTTTGGCCTCTGCTCGACCTTCCGCGCCGTTTCCATCGTTCGGAAGTCCCCGGGTGATCGGCGCGTCGTGACGATCCTGCAAGAGAAGGGACAGTATCATGAGAAGAGCTTTCACGTGGATGGGCATCTGTACGGTGCTGGCCTGCGCGGCCATCGTCGCCTCCTGCGACAACGGCCCCACGGAGGCGCCTGAGCAGACGGCAGCCCCGACGGCTGAGCCGACAGATCCGGGACTGTACCAATTCGACATTGAACCGGCCGCGGTTCTCAACTGCATGGGCGACGAGGGTTTCGAAACGATACCCGGATCGAGCCCGGCGAAGCCCTTCGTCCAGGGCATGCAGAGCGCAACAGACCTGAACTGCACGGCGAACGACGTCGTGATCGCGCTCGCAGACATCGACAATTGTGTCGGCTGCACCGGGGGTGACGGTTCACCGGGAAACCCGTACACCTGCGTCGAAGGCTCGCTCATCACCATCAGCGGCTCGGTCGAGCTCCAGAGCAACTCGGAGCAGCGGCGGTCTGACATCGGCTGGTGGATCGCCAGCGACGGAGGCGATGCGGTCAGCGGCACCTGTCAGCACTTCTACTTCGATACGACTGGCGATCCGACCGGACTGGACAACCTGGACCCGAGCTCGACTCCCGCCGACCTGTGCGGGGATATCGGTGCCAAGGAT
>NZ_JBZQEK010000020.1:0-2020 GCF_058719085.1 Candidatus Benthicola sp. | reverse complement strand
GCCGCGAGCGGGGCGTCAAGACGTCCGAGGCCGGCGTGACCCGCGCAACGCATGAGGAAGTGTACTGCGAGGTCGCTCTCCCGAAGCCGGTGCTGCAGACCTTCGTGTATCGTATCCCCCCGCCGCTCGTCGGCTCCGCGGTGGCCGGGGCCCGGATCCTCGTTCCGTTCGGACGGCGACGCGAGATCGGGATCATTGACTCCGTCGGGAGCGAGCCGCCCGGGCGATCGACCCGGGACGTGCTTCGCGTGCTGGACGACGAACCGGTGCTCGATCCCGGACTTCTAAAACTGTGTCGGTGGACGTCGGAGTACTATGCGGCCCCCCCGGGTCTGGTGTATCGCTCCGCTCTTCCCCCCGGGCTACTCGGCGAGGCGCAGCCGTCGGGCACGGCCGAGCTCCGTCGGCAGGTCATCGAGCTGGTGGGTGAGCCACCCACCCTGCTGGAGCGCGATGAAGTGTTCGGCCGCGCCGCACGTCAGCGGCAGGCGTTCGAGACCATCGAGGCGATCGGAGGCTCGGCTCCCGTGGCTCACCTCGAGGGCCACTACGGGTATGGACGGTCGGTGCTGCGCGGGCTGGTGGATCGGGGCCTCGCCAGGATATCCAAGGAGGTGGTGAGCCGGGACCCGTTCGCGGGATCGGGGGAGGACGTCGATCTGCCCCGGCGACTGAACGAAGCGCAGATCCGCGTGCTCGACAGGCTCCGGTCGCTCCTGGAGGGCGCGGAGCCCGGTGTGGCGCTCCTGCGCGGCGTCACGGGATCCGGGAAGACCGTCGTATACATGCGGCTGATCGAGACCGCGCTGGCCCGCGGACGCACCGCCATCGTGCTCGTCCCGGAGATCGCGCTCACGCCGCAGACGGTGCAGCGATTTCGGGCCGCGTTCGGGGATGACGTGGCGGTCCTGCACTCGGCCCTCTCGGCCGGCGAGCGCCACGACGCCTGGCGGGCCCTCAAGGCAGGCGAGAGACGCGTGGTGATCGGAACCCGATCCGCCATCTTCGCTCCGGTACCCCGACCCGGCGTGATCATCCTCGACGAGGAGCACGACGGCTCCTACAAGCAGTCGGACACGCCCCGGTACCACGCGCGCGCTCTGGCCGCCGTGCGGGGCCGAAACGAGGGGGCGCTGGTACTCCTTGGCTCGGCCACCCCGTCGCTCGAATCCTGGCACAACGCCACCACGGGACGCTACGAGCTCCTGGAGCTGCCCGACCGGGCGACCCCCCACCCTCTGCCGAGTGTCGATACGATCGACCTCCGCGAGGTCCGTGCGCGAGCGCTGGACTCGGGAGAGGCCCCGGAGTCGATCGTCAGTCCGCGGCTCAGGGAGGCGGTGGCCGCGAGGCTCGATCGGGGAGAGCAGAGCATTCTGCTCCTCAATCGGAGGGGCTATTCCACCTTTCTGCAGTGCCCGGGTTGTGGAAAGGTCTGGAGCTGCGGCTCGTGCAACGTATCGCTCACCTACCACCGGACTCGCTCCCGGCTCGTCTGTCACCACTGCCTGCACGAGGAAGCCATCCCCGCCGCGTGCGATGCGTGCCGGGAGAGCGAGCTCCAGTACGCCGGGATTGGCACGGAGCAGGTCGAGCGCCGGGTCGCCGAGCTGTTCCCGACGGCCCGGGTTCTCCGCATGGACGTGGACACCACCGGGAGCAAGGGAGCGCACGCGAGACTGCTCGAAAAGGTGCGGCGCCGGGAGGTGGACATCCTCCTCGGCACCCAGATGATCGCGAAGGGACTCGACTTTCCGGGTGTGACGCTCGTCGGGGTGATCAACGCCGACGTCGGCCTCAACCTGCCCGACTTCCGGGCCGCCGAGCGGACCTTCCAGCTTCTCGCCCAGGTGGCCGGCCGGGCAGGACGCGGCGGGGAGCCGGGCGAGGTGCTCGTGCAGACCGCGCGACCGCACCATCCGGCGCTGCGTGCCGCTCTTCGGCACGACTACGAGGCTTTTGCCCGCGACGAGATCGAGGACCGAAAGGGACCGGGCTATCCGCCCAACCGCCGCCTGGC
>NZ_JBZQEK010000019.1:0-2155 GCF_058719085.1 Candidatus Benthicola sp. | reverse complement strand
GCCACGATGGACTGGATGGAGCAGGAGCAGGAGCGAGGCATCACGATCACCTCCGCCGCAACCACCACCTTCTGGAATCGCTTCAACGAGCAGTACCAGATCAACATCATCGACACGCCCGGGCACGTGGACTTCACCGTCGAGGTGGAGCGCAGCCTGCGGGTGCTTGATGGCGCGGTGGCGTTGTTCTGCGCGGTGGGCGGGGTGGAGCCGCAGTCCGAGACCGTGTGGCGGCAGGCGGACAAGTACGGCGTGCCCCGGATCGCGTTCGTGAACAAGATGGACCGGGTGGGGGCGGACTTCGAGAACGTGGTCCAGATGATGAAGGACCGACTCGGAGCCAAGGCCTACCCGCTCCAGTATCCGCTCGGCGAGGGGGAGCTCTACACGGGGCACATCGACCTCGTCCGGATGGTCGAGGTGGTGTACGACGAGGACTCTCTCGGCGTGAAGTGGACGGAGGGTCCGGTTCCCGATGCGCTCCGCGAGAAGGCCGACCAGCTCAGGCACGAGCTGATCGAGGCCTCGGTCGAGCACGACGAAGAGCTGCTCGAGCACTACCTGGAGGGCCGGGAGCTCGAAGAGGACGAGGTGCGCAGGGCGGTGCGGAACGCCACCCTGGCCGGTGCCATCACCCCGGTGCTGTGCGGCGCCTCGTTCAAGAACAAGGGCGTGCAGAAGCTCCTCGACGCGGTAGTGGACTACCTCCCGTCGCCCGTCGAGATGCCGCCCGTCAAGGGGCACCTGCCCAACCACGACGAGCACTTCGTGAACCGGGCCCCGAAGGATGACGAGCCCTTCTCGGCCCTCGTGTTCAAGATCATGACCGATCCGTTCGTCGGCCGGCTGGCGTACTTCCGGGTGTATTCCGGGACGCTCGAGGCGGGATCTCACATCCTGAACGCGACGCAGGGCAAGAAGGAGCGGATCGGGCGGCTGCTGCAGATGCACGCCAACAAGCGCGAGGAAGTGGACAGCTTCACCGCGGGCGACATCGGAGCGGCCATCGGGATGAAGGTGGCCCGGACGGGCGACACCCTCTCGGATCCCGAGGAGCCGGTGATCCTCGAGGCGATGAGCTTCCCGGAGCCGGTGATCCGCGTGGCGATCGAGCCCAAGACGAAGGCCGATCAGGACAAGCTGTCGCAGGCCCTCGCGAAGCTGATGGAGGAGGACCCGACCTTCCGCGTCTACACGGACGAGGAGACGGGCCAGACGATCATCAGCGGCATGGGCGAGCTCCACCTCGAGATCATCGTCGATCGCCTGCAGCGCGAGTTCAAGGTCAACGCGAACGTCGGGCGGCCGCAGGTGGCCTACCGCGAGACCATCCGGAAGGGCGTGGACAGCGTCGAGGCCCGGTTCGTACGGCAGACCGGTGGACGGGGCCAGTACGGTCACGTGGTCATCAACATCGAGCCCACGGAACCGGGGATCGGCTTCGTGTTCGAGGATGCCATCGTCGGGGGCGCGATCCCGCGCGAGTTCATCCGCCCCGTGCAGCAGGGAATCCGGGAGGCCATGGATTCGGGCGTGCTGGCGGGCTATCCGCTGATCGACATCAAGGCCACCCTGGTCGACGGCTCGACGCACGACGTCGACTCGAGCGAGATGGCCTTCAAGATCGCGGGCTCGATGGCTCTCAAGGAGGGCGTCAGGCGGGCCGATCCGGCGATCCTCGAGCCGATCATGGACGTCGAGGTGGTGACGCCGGAGGAGTACCTCGGCGACGTGATGGGAGACCTGTCGAGCCGGCGCGGCAAGATCGGGGGGATGACCCAGCGGGCGCAGGCCCAGGTCATCGGCGCCTCGGTGCCGCTTTCGGAGATGTTCGGATACTCGACGGTGCTGCGCTCGCTCAGTCAGGGCAGGGCCGTGTACACGATGCAGTTTTCTCACTACGCGCAGGTTCCGCAGAGCAAGGCCGAAGAAATCATGGCCGGGCGCTGACCGGGACCATCGGATGACGGCCGGGAGGCGCTAGAGCTTCCCGGCGAAACAGGGTTACAGGCACCAGGAGAACGGCAGGATGGCGAAGCAGAAGTTCGAGCGGACGAAGCCGCACGTGAACGTGGGAACGATCGGTCACGTGGACCACGGGAAGACGACGCTGACGGCGGCGATCACGGAGGTACAGGCGGCGAAGGGTCTGGCG
>NZ_JBZQEK010000018.1:0-57569 GCF_058719085.1 Candidatus Benthicola sp. | reverse complement strand
CCGAGGAAGGAGAGGCCGGCCTCCGCGCCGATCATGGCGGCCACCGCGAGGGCCCCGGTGACCAGGACCGGCGACAGGGCCCCCGGGATGAGGTGCCTGACGATGATGCGTCTCGCCGGAAGGCCCATGGCCCGCGCCGCGAGAACGTACTCCCGTTCCTTCAGGGACAGGATCTCGCCCCGGACGAGACGTGCCGTGGCGGGCCAGGCGGTCAGGGCGAGCACCAGGATCAGCACCGGCACGCTCGCCTCGAACACGCCGACCAGGAGAAGCATGAGATAGAAGGCGGGGAAGGCGATCCACACGTCCACGATCCGCATCATGAGCCCATCCACGGCGCCCCCGAGATAGCCCGAGATCGACCCGTACGCCGTGCCCACCGCGGTCGACAGCAGCATGGCCAGGATACCGATCGTCAGGGAGATCCGGGCGCCGAACAGGGACCGGCTGAGCACGTCGCGGCCGAACTCGTCGGTCCCGAACGGGTGCGCCCACGATGGAGGCTGGAGCCGCGTCGCCATCACGTCGCCAATGGCGAGCGGATCGTGGGGCGCGAGGAGCGGAGCGAGGAGAGCGGTCAGCAGGAGAACCGCGATGAGATACAGGGCCCACAGGGCGAGCCGATTCGACCGGAAACGCCGTACGGAGCGGCCCCATGGCCCGTTCACCGCGTCCCCGCGTCCGAGGGCCGCATCCGTCACCCCGGCGCCCGTGCCGGACCGGTCTTCAGCGCCGGCCATCGTACCTCACCCTGGGATCGGCCGCCGCGTACCCCACGTCGGCCAGCAGGCTGCCGAGCACCGTGAGGACGGCCGCGACCATCGTGGTCGCGAGGATCACCGGGTAGTCCCGGCCGAGCACGGCATCGACGGTGAGCCGTCCCATCCCGGGCCACGCGAAGATCGTCTCCACGATGGTGGCGCCTCCGAGCATGAACGGCAGGCTCATCCCGTAGATCGTGATGATCGGTATGAGCGCGTTCTTGAGGGCGTGACGCCGGACGATGGTCCAGCCTCGGAAGCCCCGTGCCCGGGCGGCCGTGATGTACGGCTCCCCGAGCACATCCAGCAGCCGGCCGCGCAGGTAGCGCGCGGTGGCCGCCGCCCCGGCCACGCCGAGGACGCTCACCGGAAGCACGAGGTGCCACAACCGGTCGGCCAGCTTCCCCCACGCGCCCAGGCTCTCGTAGTCGAGGGAGGTGGCGTGCGAGGTCGGAAACCACCCGAGCTGCACCGAGAACACGAGCACCAGCATGAGGGCGAGCCAGAACCCGGGCATCGCGTACACGACCAGGGAGCCGAACGTCATCGCGCGGTCGACGCGGGTTCCGCGCTTCACGGCGGAGACGATGCCGAGGGCGATCCCGAGCAGCGCGTCCACCAGGAGGGCCGCCAGGATGAGGAGGAGCGTGTACGGGAGGGTCTCCGCGACCACGTCCCGCACCGGGCGGCGGAGGAGAAAGGACTCCCCGAAGTCGCCGCGAACCGAAGCGGAGAGCCAGCGCACGTACTGGACGTGCAGCGGCTGATCGAGCCCGCGTTCCTGCCGCACCCGCTCTCGCAGGTCCGCATCCACCTGCCCCCGCGGCTGAATGTACAGATCCACCGGATCGCCGGGAGCCAGGTGGGCGACGAAGAACGTCACCGTGACGACTCCGAAGATCAGCGGCACGGCCAGCAGCAGACGTCGGGTTATGAATGCGAGCATGCAGTCCCCGTTCGTGGGCCCTGCGTAAGCTAGGCGGGCGGTGGGGCTTCGTCTATCGGGCTGGGTGCGTGGACGGGGGAGTTTGCGGCAACAGGAGTGATCCTAGCGCGGGCCTCTCTCCTGCCGGGACCCGAGAAGGTCGCCGAGAAACGTGGCCACTTCGAAGAGCACCAGGATGATTCCGGCGAGCAGCACGAAGTGGATGACCGGATCGGCGGCTTCGAAGAGACCCGTGATCTGGACGATGGAGAGCTGACTCATGGTGTCCTCCGGCGCCGGGCGGACCGCTCTCAGGCGGCCCGCCCCTGCGCGATGAAGGTCAGTCGTCCGAGGCGCTCGCCGAGGCGCGCGTCCCCGGCAGGTTTTTCACCATCCAGATCTCCCCCCTTTGCGTCCCCGCGTCCGCCACGAAGCGTGAGCCGTCCGGGTGCAGCCGGAAGTGGGACGGAGGGGACCCGTGCTCCCCCCTGGGCAGCTCCACGACATTCTCGACCGGGCCGCCCGCCACCGGGACCTTCTTCAGGAAACCCTCGTGCTGGAACAGCAGGTAGCGGCCGTCGGGCGTCCATTGGGCCCCGGAGGCCCAACCGAGGCCCTGGCCCATGACGGTCAGGTCGCCCTCGAATTCGAGCACCGTGGTCGGCTCGCCGCCCGCCACCGGGACCGTATACAGACTGCCGGTCCGCAGACCGTCCCGATCCACCTCCAGCACGGCGAGCGTGCGTCCATCCGGAGACAGGCTCGGACGGCCGGGAAAGCGCACCGGCGCGATCAGCCGTCTCGAGTCATCCGTGATTCCAAGCTCGAACAGGCCGGCCTCGGGATCGCCTTCCCAGGGGTTGCCCGCCCATCCACTGACATCGTCTATCGGCTCAATCATGAACATGGAGCGACCATCCCTCGCCACCTGCACGACGCGGCTCGGGCGGTTCGCTCCCTCGTGACGGTTGAGCTCCTCGAACTCGCCGGTCGCGAGATCCAGGCGCTCGACCCAGGCCTCGGTCCCGTTGCCCGACTCTGCGAACAGGAGAACGCCGCGGCTGTCCGGCGTCCATCCAATCACGTTCTGGGCACGATCGGTCGGGAATTCCCTGACATCATCGCCGCCAACCGCACGCACCACGATGTCGACGCCGTCGCTCTGCATGACGCCGTACGCCAGGTAGCGACCGTCGGGAGAAAACTCACCCCGGTAGCTCTTCGGCTCACTGGCCGCCTGGACGGGGCCAGGGGGCGCCAGGTAGCCGCCGTTCTCGACGTCGATCGCCCCCGTGTAGACCTGCGGATATCCTACGGTGACCCCATAGAACGCCGCATCGCGCGACATCCCGAGGGGCACGGCGCCCCACACGTCCGCTTTCAGGAGCCGCGGCTCTCCCGGCGCGAGATCCGCTCCGAGTGGAAGCAGCCAGATCCCGCTCGTGGCTCCGCGGTCGCTCAGAAACACCAGTCCGGACCCGTCGGGAAGCCACCCCATGAACCGGTCGTTGGCCTGACCCGCGAGCACGGGAAGGACCTCCCCGGTGTTCACGTCGACTGCGTACAGATCACGAGTGCCATCCGGGCCTGGGCTATCCGCGGCGATGTAGCGGCCGTCCGGAGAGAAGCCGACCAGCGGAGATCCTCCCGGAAGGTCCGTCGGGTCGAGGATCGGTTCCAGCGTCCCGTCGGACACCCGGAGCCGGCAGAAGCACCCGTCTGTTCCGCCGCCCCAGGTGCTGACGAGCAGGTGTTCGCCGTCCGGGAACCAGCCCCGAAGCCAGATCCACCGATCGCCCTCGGCGGGCAACACGATCCGCTGCTCGCCGCCGGCCGCCGGCACGATTCGAAGGCTGATCCCGGCAGGCCCCGTGTCCTCTTCGTCCCGCCACTCGCGCCACGTGACCGCGATCTCATCACCGGTCGGGGAGTAGTAGGCGCTGTAGGACCAGCCGGGATCCTTGCTCAGGTCCTCGTCCTTCATCCCGTAGACCCTCCGCTCCTTGGTCACGAGATCGATGATGCCGAGGTCCCAGTTGTACCAGCCCTGGGTGAGGAACCGGCCGTCGGGCGAAGGACGCATCAGGTTCCAAGCCGGGTCATCCCCGACCCACACCCGCTGCACCGTCACCTCGTCGTCGCCCGCCGTCTGCTGGCCGAGCGCCGTCGTGGCGTCGAGCGACGCCGTCGAGAACAGCACGGCCAGGATGATGCTCGCTCGAATCTTGAACATGATCTTCCTCCCATCGTGAAGGCCGCCGGATCAGCGACGACCGGGACATCTACCCTGCGGCCTATCTCGTCGGATCGATCACCAGCCCTACGCAAACGAGAGTGAACGCTCTCGAGATCCGCACCATCGGTACGAAGGAGTGACCCGCAGGCCCGACTCCGCACGCCGCCTCGACGAAGGCACAGTCGGGGGCGCCGGGCTGGCCGGCCACATCTTCACGGCACGCGGCGGACGGGTTCGTCCACCGGAAGCGCGAGACCTCGAACACCCTCACCGTCGGCGCCGGCCGGTGCGAAGGCCAGGCTGACGCGGACTCACCCGACGGGCCCTGACCGAGGAATCCGACGGAGAGCAGGAGCGTCATCGAAGCTGCCGTCGCCATGATTGCCGTGTTCACCGTTCGCCTCCGGTTCCTGGGCATCGGAAGGAGCGCTCCGCAGCGCGCTCTTGCCAATCTCCATGGCACGCCCCGTACCAGAGTCTGTTTCGATACTTAAGCGATTGTTAAGTGGAGAGTTATGGCAATGAAAGCGGAGTGCCGAGACGGGGGCCATTGCAACTCTGCGTTACGATTCCGGGCCGGTAGCGTTACAGGCTGGGCCTCGGAGACGTACCCGCGTCCGCGAACGGGAGCCGGATCTCGACCACGGTCCCGCCACCTTCGACGTCGCC
Organism: Candidatus Benthicola sp.; assembly: GCF_058719085.1. Taxonomy (NCBI): domain Bacteria; kingdom Pseudomonadati; phylum Gemmatimonadota; class Gemmatimonadia; order Candidatus Palauibacterales; family Candidatus Palauibacteraceae; genus Candidatus Benthicola; species Candidatus Benthicola sp. The sequence continues at coordinate 52,978 of NZ_JBZQEK010000018.1, read as the reverse complement.
CACGCTGAGGTCGCCCCGGTGCGCCTCCACGATGCGCCGCGAGATCGTCAGGCCGAGCCCGGTTCCGGTCTCCTTGGTTGAGAACAGCGGTTCGAAGATCCGTTCCCGCACCTCCTGCGGGATTCCCGGCCCGTCATCCTCGACGCGGACGAGCACGGATCCGCGCTCCCGTCGCGCGCCGATCGTTGCACGCCCTCCCGGGGGCAGAGCTTCCGCCGCGTTGAGCAGGAGGTTGAGGAAGAGTTGCTCGAGTCCGGCGGCGTCTCCTCGCACCGTGAGCTCGTCGCCCTCCCCGATCACCTCCAGCCTGGCGTCGGCCTTCGAGAACGCGGGCCCTGCCGAGTGGGCCGCGGCCCGAATCGGCTGCGAGAGGTCGAGCGTCCGGTCGCCGTCCCCCCGCCGAACCACGGAGAGTGCATCTCCTACCGTCGCATCGAGGCGGTCAATCTCCTCCAGGGCCCGAGCGAGCGGAACGGCTAGATCGTCATCCTCCGGGAGCCGTTCCTGCAGGCTCTGCAAGTCTATCTTCACCGCCGTGAGCGGGTTTCGCACCTCGTGGGCCAGCGATGCCGCAAACTCCCCCATCGCCGCGAGCGACTCCCGGCTTGCCTTCTCTCTCAGCGTTCGCTGGAGGCTGTCCGTCATCTGGTTGAAGGCCTCTGCCACCCGACCGATCTCATCTCCGACCCGGTATTGGATACGGTGATGCAGCTCTCCTGTGGACACAGCCTCGGCTCCGGCTACGAGACTGCGAAGGGACCGGGTCATCCGCGAAGTCAACACGATGGCCGCCAGTAGTCCTCCGAGGGCCACCGCGGCCAGCAGGTAGGCACCGTTTCTCACGGACCGCCGGAAGGGAGCCACGTACGGCGTCAGCGGCGCCGCCACCACGAGCTCTGCGGGCGGATCTTCGAACCGTTGAAAGGATGCGAGCCATTCCTCGCCCCCCCACGTGAAGCGATCTCCCGTCAGGGCGTAGGCTTCGAGAGGCACGGGCAGCAGCGAGGCACCGGAGGAAGGATCGAGAAGCGTGACGACCATCCCGGCAGTGGACGGCGGCAGGATGTCCGGAGGAAGCACCATCTCGCCCTGGAGTCCGAACTCGATGGTCGCCCCGGGTGACTCCGGGTCGAACAAGTCAGCGGCCACCCGCATCAGCGGCGTCGTGGCGGCCGGCAGTCCGCCCTGCTCCGGAGGGAGCGCGGACCGGTCGAAACGGCAGAGAACGTTCCCGGTGCCCTGGCGAACCGTCACCTGAAGCACCCGGGAATCCGTGGTCGCGAGGCGGTGCATCAGCGGATCGCAGGGTCCGCCCCCGGCTGCCTGTCTCACCTCCGGCCACTCCGAAACGTCCAGGAGAGAGGAGCGAAGCGGGAGCCAGTATCCGATCAGCGCCGTGCGTGTTTCCCTCGCGGCGCGCTCCAGCCGCTCGGACAGCAGTTGCTCGCCCGAGCGCGACGCCCCGCGGAGCAGGACCACTCCACTGAGCACCAGCGGTACGATCGCGACCCCGAGCACGAGGGCGAGGATTCGAAACCGGAAGGACAGGGGGCGTGACATGGTCGTCAGCCCGCGTCTTCGCCGCGAGCGGGAATCAGCGCCCCGAGCCCATACCGCTCGATCATGCGATCGAGCCGGGGACGTGAGATATCCAGGATTTCCGCCGTCCTCGACTTGTGACCGCCCGTGGCTTCGAGGACGCGGGCGACGTGCTCACGTTCCATCTCTTCCAACGACACGAGGCGAGCCGGCTCGCTTTCCGGCGTGGCCCCCACCTCGATGTGTTCGGGTCGGATCACGTTGCCCGTAGCGAGAACGGCGGCCCGGGTCAGCGTGTTCTCGAGCTCGCGGACGTTCCCCGGCCAGTCGTGGGCCAGCAGGATCTCCGTGCTTTCGGGCGCGAGGAGCAGCGGACGTCCGCCCGTGGCCGCGGCGGCGCGCTCGAGAAGGTGCTCGGCGAGCGGGGAGACGTCGCCCATCCGGTCCCGTAGAGGGGGCAGTCGAATCTCGACCACACGAAGCCGGTAGTACAGGTCTTCGCGGAACTGCCCGGCCGCCACCAGCTTCTCGAGGTCCCTGTGGGTCGCCGCGATCACGCGCGCCTCCGTGCGCTCCGGTCTCTCGGCGCCCACGGGATAATACTCGTGCTCCTGAAGCACCCGGAGGAGCTTCGCCTGAAACTCGGGAGGGGTGTCTCCGATCTCGTCCAGGAAGATCGTGCCCCGGCCGGCGATCGCGAAGCGTCCCTTCCGGTCGGAGGTCGCTCCGGTGAAGGAGCCGCGCACGTGGCCGAAGAGCTCCGATTCCAGCAGGCTGGCCGGAAGGGCCGTGCAGTTGACCGCGACGAACGGCTCTTCCGCCCACGGCGAGGATTCGTGGATCGCGCGGGCGATGAGCTCTTTGCCGGTGCCGCTCTCCCCCCGAATCACCACGCTGGTTCGTGTGGAGGACACCTGCCCGACCAGCTTGAAGATCTGGATCATCTGCGGATCTCGGCCGACGAGACGGTCAGCGGCCCCACGCTTTTGTGTATCCGCCTCGCCGGCCTTGAATCGATTTCGGGCACGCCGGTCCTCGAACACCCGGGCCAGTATGCCCCGCAGCTGGTGCAGATCGAGCGGCTTGACCAGGAAGTCCGCCGCCCCCTCCCGCATGGCCTCGGCGACCGTGGGCAGATCGTCGTAGGCCGTCATCAGGACCACGTCCAGGTCGGGCGAGCGATCCTTGAGCACCCGCAGCAGCTCGAGGCCGCTCATTCCCGGCATCTTCACGTCGGTCAGCACGACTCCGACCGACCGTTCGCCCAGCACGGCCAGGGCGGCTTCCGCGTCCTCGGCCGCGTGGACGCTCGTGTCCGTATCCTTCAGGGCCGAAAGGAGCGAGGTACGGACCCTCGCATCATCGTCTACGATCAGAAGCGATCGCTTCATGAAGGAGTCCTCTTCAATTGGCGGGCCATGACGGTCATGGCCCGAATGTGGCCTGAAGTCAGGGACAAACGCTCGGTCCACCGAATACTGGACGGCTCAGGAATGTAACGATTCATTACAGCAGCGGCACGAGGCGTTACGATTCGCGGGTCAGATCGTGACCCGGAGTGGCTTCTGGAGCGCGAACGCGAAGACGATCGTCAGAATGAAGAACACGACCATCCAGTTTGCGTCCCATCCCAGCAGGCTCACGGTCGCCGGAGGATAGCTCACCTCGATCGAGACGATCGGTGCTCCGTCACGGACGGGTGGTTCCACCGGATACAGCAGCTGGTCGATGAGATCGGTCGAGGGCCGCCGCGGCGACAGAGGGCCGGCGGGCAGACCGACGGACAGCGTCTTCGCCAATTCGACATCGCCCGCCTCCAGCAGAAGTTGCTGCCTCCCCTGCGCTCGCGCTCCTACCCGCCAGTTCGCCTCTCCGAACTCCGGAAGCAGCAGGAGCGGGGTCTCCACCTCGACCGAGCCGACGGCGCCCGGCGACAATCGGAGCTCACCGGCCGGGAGCTCGCCGATCCACGAGGCTCGCACGATGACACTCTCGCCCGGCTGGAGCGGCCGATACCCGTAGTGGAACTGGAGCTGGATCATCAGCAGGACGATCGGGACGATCACCCACAGCATCGGTACGAGGGAGAGCCGCATGTAGGTCAGGCTGTGCCGCAGGATGTCCCACTGCGCCCGGAAGATGGCTCGCAGGTCGTCGCGCAGCAGCAGGATCTCGAGAATTCCCGCCGTGATCCGGTTCTTCACGCGACGGAGTGCCTTCTGGTCGGAGGTGGCGCGGAAGACGAGCAGGATCCCGACCGCCGTGAGCAGCGAGACGAACGTCAGCCCCACGATCGGGGGAAGTCCTCGGAACGGGTAGAGGATTGCCGATACGGCGCTTCCCAGCGCCACGTTCAGCCAGCGCACGCGGGCCTGTCCCGGGTACTCGATGGCTTCGGAGGACGCCCGGTCACGAGATGTATCCCAGCCCCTGCAGGCGCTTGCGGATCTCGTCCTCCGAATCCGCCTCCTCGAGCTGCGCCAGCTCCTTCTCGAGCGCGTGCGTGATGAACTCCTCGACGGAACTGTAGCCCGCGATTTCCGAGTACCGCCTCACGCGTGTCAGCAGATCGCGATCCAGCTTCACCTTCGATCCGAACATCATCCCTCCCTGGTGTCAGCGGTCGCCGGCGGCCGACTCCGCAGCCGGCGGTGCGGGAAACCCCGCGATCCCGAACTCCGAGACGACGGCCCCGGTCAGGTCGCGAAGCGACACGACCGGCTTTCCGAGGCGCCGAGTGGAGAACAGGACGCCGGGCACCGCGTCGGGGTGCATGAGGTGGTCGCCGCTCCACTTGGCGGTGTTGTCTTCCCACACCTCGCGCGGGACCTGGCCTTCCGCCGTGGCGTCCGAGGCACGGACCCCCTTCGCGTACCCGACGACGAGGTCGGGTCCCAGGCCCCGCTCGCCCGCATCCGCGTACGCCTCGTCGCGCACGAACACCTCGGCCACCGCCCGCTCACCGGTCAGGGGGTCGACGAGACGCGACAGGCGTCGGGCGATCTCATCCCGGAGCAGTCGGTACTCGGCCGGCGGGACCGTGCCGACGCTCTCCCGCCCGCGGAGGTTGATGTAGATCCCGTTGAACCCCAGCGCGTATGCCTGCGTGCGCGACCAGTCCACGTTCGACAGGAAGAGCCCCTCGCCCCGTGCGGCCGGGTCCCGGATCGTCAGGTAGCCGCCTTCCAGCAGCCACGTGTTGAGGTTGATGGCCCTTCGCCAGGAGGTGAAGCCGTGGTCGGACATCACGACGAGCAGCGCGCCGGGCTCGAGGCGTTCGACCGTGGCCCCGACGATGGAGTCGGCGCGCACGTACAGGTCCTCGATCACCGTCGCGTATCGAGAATCGCGGGGCTCGTCGTAGGCGGGATGCCCGGGATCCATCGGGTGCCACATGACGTGCGAGACCTGGTCCAGGAAGCCGAAGTAGTAGAAGAGCAACCCTCCTTCGAATCGACCCAACAGGTAGTCGTACTGACGAACCTGCTCATCCCGGACCAGGGCGGCCTGGGCCAGGAAGGCATCCTCGTCGAGCACTCCGGAAGTGAGCGCCTTCGTGTCCTCGGGCATCCCCTGCGTGTAGTAGAGGCCCGTGGCGCGGGCGAGATCGGCGGAGAAGTGCACCGGGTGGGAAATGGGCATGACCGGCTCGAGCGGATCGAGATTGACCGGGCTCACGTACAGTTCGAATTCGGGGTGGACCTGCCGCAGATACAGGCGAACCATCCCCTTGAGGCCGCCGATGAGCGGCAGCACGGAAAACTCCACCGGGATCCAGGCGCTCCATTCGCCCTCGTTCAGAAGCACCTCCGTCCCGTCCACCACGATCTTGGCGACGGGTCGATCGGCATCGCGGTACGCTTCCAGCGGCACGGTCACGACCTCCCCATCGATCCGGAACGGATTGGGCGGCCCGGTCAGGCTCCCGTGGAACATCCGGCCCTCGAAGGCGACGGGCACGATTCGGGCACCCGAGAGATCTCCGGGCAGCCGCTCGGGGTCCGTCGTGAAGAGCGTGAACGTCCCGTAGCCTCCGAGGAGGTCCGGGGTGCCCATGCCGCTGAGCTCCCGTCCGGCCGTGCCGGTGGGTGGGAAGTTCGCCGGGATTCGGACCACCGTGGTGGGCACGCCCGCGGTCTCGAGCACCTCCCAGAAAGGCGTTCCGCGCCTCAGTAGCTTCACGCCTCCACCCTTCAGGGGGATCTGCCACGCGCCGAGCGCCAGCGTTGCGGTCGGTTCCTCGGTGACCGACGTGGAGAGATACTGCACCATCGTCTCGGGATCGCGCTGGATGAAGTCGAAGATCCCGTGTCCACCGGCGTCGAGCCCGGTGATGAAGTCGGACCACGCCACGGGGCTCTGCGGAGGGAGCGACGTCGCGAGTTTCTGCGCATGCCCCGCCGCCGCGAGACTGGCCAGTGCGGGAAGTCTTCCCTCGTCCATCAGACGGTTGGCCAGCTCCCAGTCCATCCCGTCGAACCCGAGCACGATGACGCTCGTGTCGTGCGGCTCCGGTTCATCGGACCCGCATGCCGCCGAGCCCATAGCGAGCGCCGTGACGAGGACCGTCAGGGCCAGCCGTCGCCACGCGTTCATCGTTCGCGCTCCCCGAACAGCACCTTCCCGTCCATGTGCGCGGGTGCCTCGAGCCCGAAGGCCCACAGGGCCGTGGGCGCCAGGTCGATCAGCGCCGGATCCTCGCAATCGATCGGCCGGTTGCAGAACAGCACGCCCGGAACCAGGCGCGGGTCGATGCAGTGGTCCCCGCTCCACGGCTTCACGTTGTCTTCGATCACCGCCCCGCTCACCACTCCCGTGGCCCCGTCCCACGAGATGCGGTAGCCGGCGTTGTAGCCGACCAGCATGTCGGGGGCAGCTTCCAGGTAGGGCCCCGAGTAGAGAGCGGCGGTGTCGAACAGCTCCCTGATGGCCGTCTCACCGCTCTGCACGTCCTCGAATCCGCTCAGCCGTTCGATCAGCTCGCGCTTGAGCGCGGCCTCGTCCTCGCCGCGGGCCACCGTCCCCCGGGCCTCGCGCCCCTCCAGATTCAGGTACAGGCCGGTCAGCCCGAGCGCGTAGGCCTTCGTGCGCGACCAGTCGACGTCCCGGAACCACTCGGCGGACCCGTCCCCACCATCCTTGAGGGCGAGATACCCGTTGGCGTGCAACCAGGCGTTGAGGTTCACCCCGCGTCGGAAGGAGTTGAAGCCGTGGTCCGAGAGAACCACGAGCAGGTCTCCATCCCGCAGCCTGGAGCGGATGCGGCCCAGCATGGCGTCGTTGTGGCGGTACAGGCTCTGGATCGCCTCGGCGTGCTCCGGCGGACCGCTCCCGTTCGTGGCGCTGGCGGCCGGGTGACCCTCCTCCAGGTATCGCCAGAACATGTGCTGGATACGGTCCGTGGCGTCGAACACGCATACCAGGGCGCCGCTGCGGAGGCGATCGAGGGCCGCGAAGAACTGCTCCTCGCGCTCGCGGTCGACGTCGTAGGTCATGCGCAGGAAAGCGCCGTCGTCGATCACTCCCTCGTTGAGGGCCCACGTGTCTTCGGCCAGGCCCAGCGTGGCGAAAGGACCCAGTTTCTTCGCCAGGTAGGTGGCGTAGTAGCCGGGATGCGAGATGGGCATCGCGGGCTTCTCCGGGTCGAGCTGGATGGGCGTCACGTACAGCGAGACATGCTCCCCCACCTCCGTGGGGATCAGGCGGCAGAGGCCGCGCACCGTGACGGCCGGCGCCGCGCGGAAGCGGACGCCGATCCAGTCGCTCACCTGTCCCTGGCGCAGCTCGTGCCTCTCCCCGTTCAGCTCGACGGCGACCGTTCCGGGCCCGGCGAGCTCGAGCCGCAGGGGAACCGAAAGAGCCGGCGAGCCTTCGAGCAGCTCGTTTTCGGGACCCTCGAGAGTGGCCTCCCATGCGTCGTCGGAGCCGTCGGCCGACTGGAGCGGCACGCGCCGTCCCCCCTCCTTGAATCCAGCTCCGGAGGGACGCGTGGTAAACAGGGTGAACGTGCCCTGCGTGCCCAGAAGATCCGGCACGCACATGGCGGCGAGCTGGGCCCCATAGAACCGGTCCGGAGGGAACGTGATGGGAACGCGCAGGATGGTGCTCCAGATTCCGTGCTCGCCCAGTATCGTCCAGAACGGCTTCGATCTCCGCAGGAGCCGGAGGGGCGGGCTTCCGATGGGGATTCTCCACTTCCCCAGCTTCAGGATCCGCGACGGCCTCCCGATCCTTGTCGACGAGAGGACGGGCAGGTACGTGCGCCGATCCCGGTCCAGGAAGTCGAAGATGTTGTGCTTGGCCGGGTGGGTCCCGGTGCTGAACGAGGACCACGCGACGGGCGACACGGAGGGAAAGGTGCTGGCGAGTCGATGATAGCAGCCCTCCTCCGCGAGGGCCCTGAAGTTCGGAAGCTTTCCCTCCTCCATGAAGCGGTCGGTGAGACGCGGATCCTGCCCGTCGTATCCGACCACGACCAGGCGCCGCACGCGCGGCTTGGGCCGCCGCGCCCGGCGCATCAGACGCCACAGGGCCCGGACGGGCCACGCCAGCAGGGAGAGGAAGGCGAGCAGGGAGCTGACGAACAGGACCAGGAACGACGTGATGAACACGAAGCCGGCACCGGGTCCGACGTAGGCGAAGGCGGTCGAGGGGGTCGCGAGGATGAGAAGGACGACGACCGCCAGACCGGCGAGGTATCCCGCTGGACCGGGTCTCGCGCTCGCGCACCGTGCCGCGCGACCCCTATCATCAGGGCGCGGAGTCCGACGCTCGAAACGGAGGGGAGATCCTCGTGTCATCGATCGCCCGCAAGCTGTACAGGCGCCTCAGGTACGGCGAGCCCCTCACGGTCGTCTCCGGGCTTCCGCGCTCCGGCACCTCGATGCTGATGCAGATGCTGGAAGCGGGTGGAGTGCCGATCGCCGCAGACTTCGAGCGGGAGGCGGACCGGGACAACCCGGCAGGCTATTACGAGCTCGAGCGGGTCAAGAGCCTCGACCACGGCCGGGAAACGGACTGGCTCGCGGGCGTTCGAGGCAAGGCCGTCAAGATCGTCTCCCACTACCTGCCCTACCTTCCCGACGCCAACAACTACCGCGTCATCTTCGTGCACCGGCACCTGGACGAGATCCTCGCCTCCCAGTCCAAGATGCTGAGTCGACGCGGCGAACCTGCCGGGACCGACGACGAGCGCCTGAAGGAGCTCTACATCGACCATCTGGCCAGGGCCGCCCGAGAGCTCGCGGCGCGGCCGTGCTTCGACACCCTCGATGTGCAGTACGGAGCGACGATCCTGGACCCCGTGAGCGCCGCGGCCGCGATCGCCCGATTCCTCGGCGGTTCGCTGGACGAAGCGGCCATGGCGGCGGTCGTGAACCCGGATCTGTACCGGAACCGGGCGGGCCCCTGAGCCACTACGGTGTACCGAGTTCTCGCTGCGCGTCACCAGGACCTCATCGTCACTGTATGTAGCCCAGGGATCTGAGCGTCTCCAGCTGCTCGGGTGTGAGCTCCACCTGCCCTTCGGACGGAGCGATCAGCCGCCGAACGGATTCGTGGGCCGCGCGCTGCCTCTCGAGAAACTCGGTGTACTTTGCCACCAGCTCAGGATGCTCTTCGTTGACGTTGTGGGTAGCCAGCGGATCTGCATCCAGATCGTACAGAAGCAGGCGGGGAACCTGCGGGTCGTGCAGCCGCGCGGCCCGCTGCGGCCCGTCGGGTCGGAACTCCACCGAGTCGGGGATGTCGGGATAGACCTCGAGCGAGGCCCCCCAACGGCCGTCGATGACCTCGATGTGCCCCCATTGGAGACCGGACTCGAAGTCCTTTTGGTACTGCTCGAGAATGACGGGACGCTCCTCCCAGCCACTACCACCCGTCATCAGGGGTACCAGCGACTGGCCCTGCATGACGTCGGGCGGCGGAAGGCCCGCCAGCTCCAGCACGGTGGGAAGGAGATCGATCAGGGAAACCCGTTCCGTCACACGCAGGCCGCCCTCGAGACGCCCGGGCGCGATGATCAGCAGGGGTACCCGGCTGCGGTACGAGTCGAGGAAGGCGCCCTCCCACGGGTCGGGGGCAGGCTCGATCAGCTCACGCCCGAAGCGCGAGTAGCTGCCCGCCGGGTGACCGTGGTCTGCGGTGACGATGAGGATCGTGTTCGCCCACTCGCCGCTGGCCTTCAGGGAGTCCACCAGCAGGCCGATCTGTGCGTCCTGGTGCGTCATCGTCTCGTCGTACAGGTCGCGCTGCGTGGCGAAGAACGTCCGCCGGTCGACCCCGATCGCATCGAGACCCGCGTGGAAGGCCCCGGAGACGTCGCCCGTCTCCTCGTACCACAGACCCTCCCGGCGAAGCTCCTCCCACAGCTTCTCCCACCAGATCTCGAAGCTGTCGCGACGCTCCGGCTCGACGTACAGGCCCGCGTACGGCGCCACCGGCCAGTGCGGTTCGTGGACGTCCGTCGTCTGAAAATGGACGAAGTACGGTTGCCCCGGGAACGCGGTCCGCCACCGATAGAAGTCGCCGCTCAGCTCCTCGGATGACGCCGAGTTCGGATTCGTCCTCCGCTCTCGCAACACATCGATTCCCCGTCCGCCGGTGCTGGCCATGCCGGACCAGAAGTTCGAAGTGAACACTGCGGTTTGGTAGCCCGCACGGTGAAAGTGCTGTCCCATGGTGGTCGCGGCCGCCGGGAGAGAGTCCCAGTTGCCGGCCCCGAAGGCGCTCTGGTGCAGCGAGGTCAGGAAGGAGGAAGTCGAGGGCCGGGTCCATGCGCTGTTGCTGCGCACGCGCTCGAACAGGACGCCTTCAGAAGCCAGACGTTCCAGATTCGGAGTCGTCGGACGCGAGTACCCGTACACGCTCATGAAGTCGGCGCCGCCGCCATCGATCACGTACAGGATCACGTTGGGTAGCGCTCCAGGCTCTTGACGGCCGCTCAGCGTCGGCGCGCCCCAGAGTCCGATCGCGCCAGGGGTCTCCGCAGAGACTTCGAGGGCGACGTCCACGCGCTCGCCCGCCCAGCGAGACAGATCGGCCGAGACGTGGCTCCACGCCTCGGGATCCGAAACCGTTTGCTCGGTGACGGTCTCTTCCTCGTCTCCGTCGAGAACGCTCACCCGGAAGGTCACCGGCACCCCGGACAACACAACGGCCAGGGCGGCATCCAGTCGTGCGTCCTCCGGCAGACGTACCGGAAACGCGATCCTCCCCGGGGCGTGAGCGAACAGTGCGGGCCGGCGACGACCCTCTCTCCATTCTGCCTTGACGCCCGCCCCGCCAAACTCCGCGAACTCGCCCCTCTGCGAGACCGCGGAGACCGACAGGACTTCGAGAGACCCCGGAGCTTCGGCGAGGAAGCCGACGCCGATCCACTCGATCGGTGGAGCGTCCGACCACTGCCGGGGCACCTCCAGCCTGTAGGTGTGGACGTTCCCGTCCCGGATCAGGGGGTCTCCGTTTACGAGCACGCGGTCGCCGGCCTGGACGACGAAGCCCACGCGGCCGACCGCCTCCGTCGCCCGGGCCCGTATGACGACGTGTGACCAGTCGGCGGCGATCCACCCATCGACGGGCACGGTCGCCACGGCGGAGTAGCCCAGGCCCTCCACCCGCTGACCCTCGCCGGCCGTGATCAGGAGCCCGTCCTGCCCGGCCTCGAGACGCGCTGGCTCCTCGGGTAACCACCGTGCCCGCCCCTCGTTGGCAATGCCGACCCAGCTCCCGATCAGGTCGTCACCGAACCAGTCCACCGAGCGTACGACGTCGGCGGGCACCACGGAACCCGTGATCGTCGCGTCTCCCAGATGTTCGTCGAGGTGGAGCACGCGGCCGTCGGCCTCGAGCGCTGAGGGTCCGCGCTCGCAGGAAGCGACGAGGAAGAGCAGGGGAAGCAGGCCTGCCATCGGATTCGGCTTCACGGGTTCTCCGTTTCTCCTACTGAATGTAGCCCAGGGATTGCAGGGTCTTCAGCTGCTGGGGGGTGAACTGTACCTCGCTGCCCGGAGTGAACCGCTGCGCCAGGGCCTGGTGGGCCTCCCACTGCGCTTCGAGGAACGCGGTGTACTTCTCGACCAGTTCCGGCCTCTTCTCGTGCAGGCTGTGCAGAGCAAACGGGTCATCCCACAGATCGTAGAGCAGCAGGGGAACGGGGCGCCTCCACTCGGCATCCTCCTCGGTCTCGTCCTCTTCCGGGGGCCACGGATTCACCTCGAGGGACGCCCCCCAGCGACCGTCGATCACTTCGATGTGGCCCCTGAGCACCCCGCCCGCCGCCTCATCGACGCGAAACTCGTCCAGGATCACCGGCCGGGTCTCCCAGTTCCCGGTTCCCAGCAACAGGGGGGCCAGCGACTGCCCCATGGCGACCTCGGGCCGCGGCAGGTTCAGCAGGTCGAGAAGCGTGGGCAGAACGTCGAGCATCGAGACCGGATCGCTGAATCTCTTTCCGCCGGCGATGTGACCCGGCCAGATGAACATGAGGGGAACGCGGGTGACCGTGGCTGAGAGCATCGGTCGATTCCAGGCCGGCGGCAGCGAGTCCTGCATGGCGATCCCCTGGTTGCTGCCCGCCGCCTGGATGCTGTGGTCCGCCGCGACGATCAGCAGGGTGTTGTCCCATTCGCCGGCCGCCTGCAGCCGCTCCACCAGCTGGCCGATCTGGTAGTCGGTGAACGCCATGGACTCGTCGTACAGACCCTGCCACACCTCGAAGAACGCGACCCGGTCAATCCCCGTCTCTTCCCAGCCCGCGCCCCGCAGCCATCGGCCATCCTCGGTCTCCCTCAGGCTGTCGCTCCACGCCAGCCACATCTCCCGCTGCTCGGGGCTGACGAACAGGCCGGCGAACCGCGCGCCGGCGGACGCGCCCTGCGGTCGGTGGGTATCGGTGGTCTGGAAGTGAACCCAGAAAGGGTGGCCCGGATACGTGTCCCGCCACTCCCAGAACCGGTCGTGCAGGACCTTCGATCCCTGCTTGTGGTTCTCGCGCCCGTAATAGCTGAACTCTTCCCAGCTCTCCTTCATCACGTCGACGCCGCGCTGCAGGTGGCTGAGCGTGCCGGCGTTGGGATTGGCGATGAACACTCCCGTCTGGTAGCCGGCCCCGTGCATGTGCTCGGCCATCGTCGTGATCTGCTCGGGCACGGGATCGGTCAGGCCCGTCTGACCGCCCATGACGCTGTTCTGGAGCGAGGTCATGAAGGAGGCCGTCGACGGCTTCGTCCAGGTCGAGTTGCTGTACGCCCTCTCGAAGACGGCTCCCTGGGCCGCCAACCGCTCCAGGTTCGGCGTGGTACGGCGGTTGTATCCGTACAGGCTCATGAAGTCCGCCGCCCCGCCGTCGATGACGTAGAAGACCACGTTGGGCCTGGCCTGAGTCGTCGCTCCGGTCAGAGTCGGCGCAGCCCACATCGCCACCGTGCCGGGCCTCGGAGACTCGGCCTCCAGAGACAGGTCCACGGTGCGACCCGCCAGGGCGGAGAGATCGATCCGGCGCTGACCCCAGTGTTCCTTGTCCGCGTAGGTCTCCTCGAACACCGGCTCCGGATCTCCGCCGCCGGACGCCGCGGTGACCCGGAAGGTCACCGGCGCGTCCTCACGCAGCACTCCGAGTCCCAGGTCCAGCCGGCCGTCGTCCGGGACCCGCACCCGGTACGTGACGCGTCCCGGCGTGTGGGTGAACAAGAGGCGCCGGTAGACCCGATCTCGCACCTCGCTGTGCACGCCGGCGGACTGCCCGGCGTAGGTGGCCTCCTTCGGGACCACCGCCACGGAGAGGATCTCGACGCTGGCCGGCCCGGACGCCCGGACTCCGAGAACGAGCTGTCTCCACGGCCCCTTCCAGCGGCCTCCGGACCAGTCCGCGCGCAGGTTGTAGGTCTGGACGGTTCCGTCGTGGATGACGGGGGCAGTCTCGCCCGTGTACTCGACGGGCCGCGCACCCTCGTCGCCCTCCCCGCTATCGATCACGTTGAACCCGAGCATGAGTCGCATACCCTCGACGTCGGCCTCGGAGCGGGCGCGCACTTGGATCCAGGCCCAATCGTCCCGCGTCCAGTCGGGGAGATCGACGTAGATGACGCCGAGCGTCCGGTCGTTTTCCTCATTGGCCGTGTCCATCTCGGCCAGCGTGAGCCGAAGCGCGTCCTCCGTTTGCAGAAGCTCCGGCCGGCGCATGTCGGGCGCCCAGGGCTCCAGCACCTTCCAATCCGGCTGCGGTTCCTCGAAGTTCCACTCGACGGGCCGCTGATACTCCTCGGGCACCTCCGACCCCTCGATCCGGGCCGCGGGTAGCTGGTCCTCGAGATGGAGAGCGACGTCGGCGGTTAGAAGAGTGCCAGTTTCCTGTGAGCCACAGCCGAGGAGCGGAACGACCGGCAACAGCACCAGGATCGCCCCATGCAGGGACAGTTCGAACGAGCGCATACGGGTCCTCCTGCCGGAGATTCGGCCGAAGTAGCGTGGGGGGCGTATTTTCCACGTGGGATGTTCGCCGCGTTCGGCGTGGTCCCACCCGCAATGCCTCGGGATACCGGGGGCCTCGAGAGATCTCCCCGACGCGTCATAATATGGCCATATTGCAGAGGATGCGACTCGGGAGGCACTCGCCCGGGCGGTCGCACGTATGGCCCGTCGCCAGTACTTTCGCCTCCGCGTCGTGTCCGAGGCGCTGAACCGGAGGACCCGTGAACCTGAATCCGATCCCCACCGAGCTGACGACGGGAGCGACGGACGCCGTCCTCGCCCTGCTGGCCCTCGGGTGCATCCGATGGCTCTGGAACCGTCGCGAACCCGACCCGGCGCGCATCACGCTCTGGGTCCTGGTTCTGGGGCTCCTCGCCGTGGCGTCGGCGCTTGGAGCCGTGGCACACGGTTTCGACCTCTCCGATCGCGCGACCTTCTGGCTCTGGCAGCCGCTCTACCTCTGCCTGGGCCTCGTCGTCGCCCTGTTCGCGGTCGCCTCGGTGTACGACGGGATCGGACCCGAGCCGGCCCACCGGCTGCTGATTCCGGCGCTCGTCGTCGGCGCGGCCTTCTATCTGGTCACCCTGGCGTTCCCCGGCACGTTCCGCGTGTTCGTGTTGTACGAGGCGGTCGCCATGCTCTTCGCGCTGGCGGTCTATGCGCGGCTCGCCGTGCAAGACGGGGAGCCGTGGGCGTGGCTGATGGTCGTCGGCATCGCGCTCAATATCGTGGCGGCGGGGATCCAGGCTGCCGGAACGGTCCGCCTGACGCTGGTCGTCCCCTTCGATCACAACGGAGTGTTTCATATCGTGCAGATGGCGGCGATCCTGGTGCTCGTAGCAGGCGTCGCGCGCGGTCAGCAAGCCGGGCAGGAAAGCACACCACCGATGGGAGAAGAAGCTCGATGAGGTATAAGCTGCTTGGAAGAAGCGGACTCCGCGTATCGGAGCTCGCTCTCGGCACCATGACCTTCGGAACGGAGTGGGACTGGGGGGCCACGAAGGCCGAGAGTCGGAAGATGTTCGACGCGTTCGCCGAGGCCGGGGGCAACTTCCTCGACACCGCGAACCGCTACACGGAGGGCACGAGCGAGAAGTACGTGGGCGAGTTCATCGCCTCCGACCGGGACCACTGGGTCGTGGCCACCAAGTACACGCTGTGGACCCGGCGGGACGACCCGAACTTCTCCGGCAATCATCGGAAGAACATGGTGCAGGCGCTCGAGGCCAGCCTGAAGCGGCTGGGCACCGATTATATCGATCTCTACTGGGTGCACGCCTGGGACTCGACCACGCCGGTCGCCGAGGTGATGCGGGCCCTGGATGACATGGTCCGGGCGGGCAAGATCCTGCACGTGGGGATCTCGGACACGCCGGCATGGATCGTCTCTCGCGGCAACACCCTGGCGGAGCTTCGCGGTTGGAGCCCGTTCACCGCGCTGCAGCTCAGGTACAGCCTGATCGACCGGACGGCGGAGCGTGATCTCCTCCCGATGGCCCGCGCCCTGGACCTCGCGGTCACGCCGTGGAGCGTCCTCGGAGCCGGAACGCTCACCGGCAAGTACAACCGGGAGGAAAAGCCGTCCGAAGGGCGCGCGAAGGATGGGGCGGCAACGGACGAGCGCAACCTCGGCATCGCGGCGGCGGTGGTCGAGATCGCCGACGAGATCGGCTGCACTCCGTCCCAGGTGGCCGTGAGCTGGGTGCGGCAGCAACCGGGCGTGATCGTGCCTCTGGTCGGCGCTCGCAACCTGGATCAGCTGCGGGACAACCTGGGCTGCCTGGACGTCACGCTCGACGGAGATCAGCTGGCGCGGCTCGATGAGGCGAGCCGGATCGACCCGGGCTTTCCTCACGACTTCCTCGCCCAGGAGTACATCCGCGACCTGATGACCGGCGGAACCTTCGACCGGATCGACAACCACCGGATCGATCGGTCCGGCGCCTGAGACTGAGCCTCGCCAGGTACCCGTTGGGCAGGCGCGCCGGAGCCGCTCGCGGCCCCGGCGTGGCCTGCCCGATTCGAGCCCGCGTCAGACCGTGGCCGCGTCGAGCTCCTTCTTCATGCGGCGGAGCCGGAAGCCCAGCATCAGCTTCAGAATCCCGCTCATGAACGCGTAGAGCGCGATCAGCCAGGCGACGGCGAGTGCGCCCGCGCCCGGCCGCACGAGGAGAAAGACCCCGAACACGATCGAGATCACCCCGCTCAGGGCGATGGCCCATTCGCCGACCACTTCCTTGCGGATCTGGATGGCGGCCATGATCTCGCCGACTCCCCGGATCACCGCCCAGATGCCGATCAGCCACACGAGCGCCAGCGCGGTGGCCCCTGGCCTCGCCAGGGCGTACAGGCCCACCACGACGCTGAGCAGCCCCAGGAGGATGTAGGGGAGCCGCTTCTTCTCGCCGAACGCCATCATCAGGGCCGCGAAACCATCGATCAGCGCCCAGATCCCGAAGAACACGATCAGCACGAGGAGCGTCAGTCCCGGGAACGAAAGCGCCCCGAGACCGAACAGCAGCGCGAGCACGCCGCGAATCGCGAAGGACCACCAGGAATCAACGAGAGCCTTGAGCATGAGCCTCTCCCTCTCGAGGGTCTGAGATGACCGCCCGTCCCATCCCCGCACGCCGGACAGTCCAAGATAAGGCCGTCATCCGCGGTTGTCCCGTCACAGGGGTCGGACGGGGGCCCGAATCGTCACGGAATCCGCATCGTCGAAACGCAGAACGAGCTCCAGTGTGTCGCCCTGGGTCAGGGGCCCGACCCCGAGGAGCATGAGGTGATAGCCCCCGGGCTCCAGGGTCAGCTCCCCTCCCTTCGGAATCTCCACGCTCTCGACCTCTCCCATCCGGGCCAAACCGGACTCGTCGATCACCGTCCGATGAAGCTGCGTTTCCCGGGCCCGATCGCAGTCCGCTCCGGTCAGGCGCCACGGGGCGTCGGTCGGGTTGCGGAGAATCATGTAGGCGGCGCTGTTCGCACCCTCTCCGGCGCTCGCGCGCGCCCATGCGCCCTGCACTTCGACGGACGTGGCGGTCGGTGGCGGGCCGGAGCAGGCAGCGAGCAGGAGACAGACGCCGGCTGAGATCACCCATCTCGACTTCGCGAGTCCGGTCATCGGAGGCCCCTTCCGGTTTCGAGGTTCGATCGCGACTCTCGCGGCCGGCGCGATCCATTTCACCCGTTCAGTGTATCGTTCGCTCACCCGGGGTACGAGCCCGAACCCAGCGGCCGGTGTGGACCGCGTGGCCGGCCTTTACCTCGTACCGGGATCCGGCGACATTCGCCGGAGTCAACATCCTGAACTGGAGCACTGACCGCATGAGATTGTGTCTGAATGCGCTTGCCGTGGGCCTCTTGCTGTCCGTCGCGGCGACGTCGGCCCCGGCCCAGACGTTTCCGACCGATGATCCCGTCATCGAACGGATCTGGATAGAAGGTATGGAGAACTCCCGGACTCCCGTCCTCGCCCAGGCCCTCATGGACTCGATCGGTCCGAGATTGGCGGGGTCCCCGGGATTCGAGGCAGCCGGCGACTGGCTGCTGGCCCTGTACGAGCGCTGGGGGGTGCCGGCGAATCGCGAAGACTACGGGACGTGGACCGGGTGGAGGCAGGGCATTCTGCACGCGGACCTGGTGGAACCGCGCACCCAGACGCTCGAGGCGGAACTTCTCGCCTACAGCGCGGGCACGGAGGGTTCCGTGGAGGGAGCGGTCGTGACGCTGCCCTCCGACCTCTCGGAAGAGAACCGGGCCGACTGGCTGGCGACGCTCGCGGGCAAATACGTGCTGGCGTCGCCGCCGGAACCGATGTGCCGCGCCCGGCAGGAGCTCGAAGCCCACGCGCGGCCGGAAACGGTGGAGAGGCTGGACTCCACCCGGGTGGCCTTGCAGCGTGACTACGCGAATCGCCTGCGGGCCCTCGGGGGTCGCCGGGAGGCTGGACGGATGCTGGAGGAGGCCGGCGTGGCCGGGATTCTCGTCTCGTACTGGTCCGGCGGGTGGGGAGTCAACAAGATTTTCTCGGCGCCCTCCCGAGATATCCCCGCGATCGACTTGTCCTGCGAGGACTTCGGCATGCTTCACCGGATGGCGGAAGCCGGCCAGTCTCCGCGAATCCAGGTCGACGCCCGGGCCGAGTTTCTCGGAGAGGTGCCCCAGTTCAACATCATCGCGGAGCTGCGCGGCACGGAGCTGCCGGACGAATACGTGATCCTCGGGGCCCATCTCGATTCGTGGCACGCCGCCACCGGCGCCACCGACAACGGCACCGGCACGATCATGATGCTCGAGGCCATGCGGATCCTGAAGGAGGCGTATCCGTCGCCGCGGCGAACCATCCTGGTCGGGCACTGGGGCGCGGAGGAGATGGGTCTCATCGGGTCCCGGGCCTTCGTCGAGGACCACCCGGAGGTGATCGAGGGCCTGCAGGTCGCGTTCAACCAGGACAACGGCACGTGGCGGATCGAGCGCATCGAGGGCCAGGGCTTCCTGGGCGCCGGCGCTCACATCGCCGCGTGGATGTCGCTGGTCCCATCGGAGATCAGCCGACACGTGACGCTCGAATTCCCGGGGGCACAAGAAAACCGGGGCAGCGACCACTCCTCCTTCGTCTGCATGGGGGTGCCGGCCTTCCGGCTGCAGTCCGACTACGAGGAATATCGGCAGTACACCTGGCACACGAACCGGGACACGTACGACAAGATCGTCTTCGATGACCTGAAGGAGAACGCAACGCTCGCGGCGATACTGGCCTACGCCGCCTCCGAGGACCCCGGCCGCGTGCCGACGGATCGGGCCCTATTGCCGATCGATCCGGCGACGGGCGAGCCGAGAGCGTGGATGCAGTGCGGCACCGCGCGACGGAGCCCACGAGGGTGAACGCGAACGTGGAGGGCCAGCCGATGGCAGAGGAAGGAATCCGGATCGCGGTCCTGCTTGGATCCGTGCGGCCCGGGAATTACACGAGCAAGGCCGCCGCCCTCGTGGTGGACGAACTGCAGAAGAGGGGCATCGCAGTCGACGTCATCGACCCCCGGGAGATGGAGCTCAACCTCCCGGGAGGAGATGCGACACCGGATGCCGAGCACATGCAGAAGCTCGTGCGCGACGCGACGGCTCTCGTCGTCTGCACGCCGGAGTATCACGGAGGCCTTTCGAGCGTCATCAAACTGTTGATCGAGAACATGGGGTTCCCGTCCGCCATGAGCGGGAAGCCGGCCGCCCTGCTGGGCGTGGCCCAGGGACGCATCGGGGCGATCAAGTCACTCGAGATGTTGCGCTCGATCTGCTCGCACGTGGGCTGCCACGTGATGCCGGCCACGATCTCGGTCGCCAACGTCCGGAAAGTATTCGACGAGGATGGCCACGTGCTCGACGCCGCCGTCGAGAAGAGCGTGCGGGGCCTGGCCGTAAACCTCCTCGACTACCTGCACCGCCACGTGTGTCCCCTGGTCACCATCGAAGCGATGGCCCGCGAGATGTCGCCGGTGTGAGGGTACCCTGCGCAGCGGATCCGGCGACCGTTGACGTTAGCCGCCCGATTCGCCTGCCGCATCAACGGCCTACAGGGGCTCGATTCCCGAAGCGACCAGCCCCTTCAGGAGTCGTGCGATGGCCAGGTGCCTGCCGTTGTAGTCGTTCCCACCGGTCGTGACCAGAACCAGGTCGAGTGCGGGAACGATGAAGATGAACTGGCTGCCCCAACCGTTCGCTACGGTCACGTCGAGGCGTTCGCCGCCAGGGCCCGCTACCCGCGTCTTCCACCACAGGTAGCCGTAGCCTTCGAAGGTTTCGCCCGTCTCCGCGACCCATGCCGTGGACCGCTCGATCCAGGCCTCGGCCATCAGGCGGGTTCCGTCCCACACGCCGCCGTCCAGCACCAGCTGCCCCACCTTCGCCAGGTCCCGGGGACGGAGCTCGAGGCTGCCGTCCATCAGGTTGTAGCCGTCCGTCTTGAGTCCGTCCCAGTCCCAGCGGTCGATGGCAAGGGGCCTGAACAGGGCGGTCCGCGCGAACTCCTCCGCGTGCACACCGGTGGCCTGGCGCAGCACCCCGGCGAGCAGGTCCACGTTGGCGCTCACGTAGTCCCAGTCCTCCCCCGGGATCCCGGAGACCCGGCGAGAAAGCACCCGCCGGAAGAAATCAGGACCCGTTCCATGCAAATCGGCGGCTTCGCGCGGGCTCCAGTCCAGGGCCATGGTCATCGTCAGCAGGTGTCTGAGCGTCAACGCCTCCCAGCCCCCGCCGGGGGTGATCTCGTACTCGGGGCCGGAGAAGAAGTGCTCCAGGAGTACGCTCTCATCCGGGATCGCGCCGGACTCGATGGCGAGACCGACCAGCAGCGAAGACACGCTCTTCGTGCACGAGCGGAGGGCGTGAAGATCGTCGGATCGATAGCCGTGAAAGTACTCTTCGAGCACCAGCGCACCCCGGCGAGCGACGAGCAGGGAGTGAAGGATGCCCGCTTCGCCGGCGATGACGTCGCGGACCAGAGCCTCTAGGGCTTCCGAAGAGATTCCGACTTCGTCCGCGGTCGCGACAGGCCATCCGTCCGACCCCTCGGCGGGCGTGCGATACTGGTAGCTGCCCCCGATCTCCCCTGAACGTGCAAGGAGTGCTGGATAGCGCTCACGGGGTCGAAACCGAAGTTCTGCGTCAGCGGAAGTCCCGTCCGGATACTCCAGCCGCGCATCCAGAAGCCCATCCGAGCGGATCGTCCCTACCATCCGAACGCCGCTGCCCATCGACACCCGGAGCTCGCCGTCCGTATACGAAGCGGTGCGGCAGGGCGTCTCGGTGACCTTCAGACGCCCCCGAACGTTGTGCACCACGCAGGTGAGCGTCCCGCTCGATGTCCGGGAGAACTCCCAGAGAAACTCATCTCCTCCTGCCTCCAGCCGCCACACACCCCCGGTGATCGCCGGTTGTGAACCGTCCTGGGCATGGCACGGCTGGAAGAACGTGCACGGCAAGGCCAGCGCGAGAGCGTACAGCAGGACACTCGGTCTCAGACCCCGAACACACAGGATCGAGCTCTGCGCACGATGGCGCCTCATCGGAGACTCCAGCGATCAGATCCGACTACGCCTCAGTTGCAGACGCCCGCGGAGTAGGACGAGCCCACGGCGAGCCCTCCCCGCGAGTCCAGGGCCCCGTCCGCGTTGCTGAAGCTCACGGGCACGGTGTACTCGCCCGTCTGCCACGAGCACATCCCCGACCGCAGGCAGACCTGGAAGTGGAGGTGCGGGATCCCCTGGGTGTCGCCGGAGCTCCCCGAATAGCCCAGAAGTCCGCCCTTTGGAACCCAGTCGCCCATTTCGACGACGATCCCGTCCTGCTGCATGTGAAGATACAGCGAGATCGTCTCGTCCTCGTGACGCAGCGAGACCATGTTCTCGTGGCCTCCGGTCCGATCGTCATCCGGCCAGTGCTCTCGAAGCTCGACCACCCGCCCGGCCCGGGCCGCACGGATCTCGGTGCCGAGGGGCATGAGGAAGTCGTAGGCGTGCCGAATGTGGTGACTCCACCCCGAAGGCGAGCAGTACGACTGACTCACCTCGTGCGCTTCGCCCTCCTCCCACGGCAGGCAGTAGGGCGATTCGACAGGATCGTCGAACACGGCCTGGGCGAGGCATTGCTGCTGCGTGGCCGGAGCGACGGCCTGCGGCTCCGGATCGCCCGGAGAGTCGCCGCCGCATGCGGCGACCGTGAGACTCCAGCCGAGAATGAATGCCGCCTTCGCCGGGTGCCTCATCTTCGTCCACATCCCGACCTCCCCTCTTCCAGAGCCAATGGCGCAGGGGCCAACCGGAAGGACACGCGACGCCGCGGACACGTTTAGGAAGCGGCACCGCCGAGGCGAGCGCAGGATCCCGCTCTCGAGGGCACCTCTTCCTGGAGCGAGCATCGGTGGGCAGATCGGATCGGAGCCCGCTGAACACCTCCCACCGCGCCGCTCGCGCAAGGAGGGGGTGTCCTCGAAGTACGCCCGGAGGGACTCGCCGCTGCGCAACGCGCAGCATTCCGAGCATCGCCGAAGGCGAGCGCAGGACCACCCCCGATGCACCGAACGGAGGAGGGTGGTACGACCACGTTCTGATACGCCCGGAGGGACTCGAACCCCCAGCCTTCTGGTCCGAAGCCAGACGCTCTATCCAATTGAGCTACGGGCGCGTGGAGGCGACTGGATGCTACGTTTCGTGTCCGCTTTTCACAAGCGGATGAAACTCCCGCGGGACGCGAGGCGTAGGATCCGTCGTCGACGAGAGCCCCCGGGGCGCCTGCGGGAAGGGAGTCAGCATGCCGTACGCGATCGCAGAGCTGATTGCGATTCTCACGATGGTATTCCTGATCGGTACGTTCATCCTGTTATTCCCGATCAGTCGCCGCCTCGGCAGGGCCATCGAGGAGTGGATCAAGATCCGCAGGGAGAACTCGCCGGAGCGTGACCTCCTCGCCCGCGTCGAGGTGGAGCTCCTGGAGCTGAGAAACCAATTCGATGCCCTGGACCAGCGGGTCGACTTCCTGGCGGAGCGTCAGGAGTTCACCGAATCTCTCATCGACCAGAAACGCCGCACCGCACTGCCACCGGACGCCTCGGACTAGTCTTCCGGGGCCTCGGGGACCCGTAAGCTGTTCCCGTCCTCGAGATCCCTACTCGAACGCCGGAATCCCGGTGATCTCCATCCCCAGGATCAGCCCGTGGATGTCGTGCGTCCCCTCGTACGTGTACACGGACTCGAGGTTGGCCATGTGCCGCATCGACTGGTACTCGATCAGAATGCCGTTGCCGCCGAGCAAACGCCGCGCTTCCCGCGCGCACTCGCAGGCCATGTCCACGTTGTTGCGCTTCGCCATCGAGACCTGTTGCGGCGTGAAGGTGCCGGCGTCCTTCAGACGGCCGAGCTGCAGCGCCAGGAGCTGGGCCTTGGTGATCTCGGTGAGCATCTCAGCGAGCCGGATCTGCTGAATCTGCGTCGCCGCGATCGGCTTCCCCCCGAACTGCACCCGGTTCCCGGCGTAGTCCACGGCCTCCCGGAAGCAGGCCATGGCCGCCCCGATCGCGCCCCATGCGATCCCGTAACGGGCCTGCGTCAGGCACATCAACGGGCTCTTCAGGCCCCCGCTGTTCGGGAGAAGTGCGGAATCGGGCACCCTCACATCCTGCAGGACCAGCTCGCTCGTGTCCGAAGCGAGGAGGGACAGCTTTCCTTCCTGGTCCTTGGCGCTGAACCCGTCCCGATCCGTCTCGACGATGAAGCCGCGAATGGACGAGGGGTCGTCCAGCTCGCCGGTCTTGGCCCAGATGATCGCGACGTCGGCCATCGAGCCGTTCGTGATCCACATCTTCGCGCCGTTCAGCACCCACTCGTCTCCGTCCTTCACGGCCCGGGTGAGCATGCCGCCGGGATTCGATCCGAAGTCGGGCTCGGTGAGGCCGAAGCACCCGATCTTCTCGCCCGTCGCCAGCTTCGGGAGCCACTCCTTTCGCTGCTCCTCGCTTCCGAAGGCATAGATCGGATACATGACGAGGGCGCCCTGCACCGACGAGAACGATCGAAGCCCCGAGTCTCCGCGCTCGAGCTCCTGGTTGATGATCCCGTAGGCCACGTTGTTGAGGCCGGCGCACCCGTACTCCTCCGGCAGGTTCGCTCCGAAGAAGCCGAGCTCGCCCATCTTCGGGATCAGCTCCGTCGGGAACGTGTGCTCCATGTAGTGGCGATTGATGATGGGCATCACTTCCTCGTCCACCCAGTCGCGCACCATGTCCCGAACGGCCCTCTCCTCCTCGGAAAGGAGGCCGTCGATATCGTAGAAATCCACGCCCTCGAAACTCATTTCACCCTCTTCACAGCTGTTAAGGTCGATCTCAGGCAATTCCTCGGTGCGCAAATCCTATCGCGGGACGCGGCCGGCGGCCAGCATCGGCGCCGGAATCGAGGGGGAGAACGGAGTAAAGGGTATTCTCTCGGCTACCCGACGGCTTCGCGGGCTCGGAGCCAGACGTCGTCGGGGATGTCGCGCGGCCGTTTCCAGCGAGCCCTGGCGCCTCAGACTCCGCGCTGGCTCCGAAGGTAGTTGCGGATCAGCACCCGCCCGATCCGGGAGCCGAGATAGTAGGCCGCCAGCAGCGGGAGGGCCCAGGCGTAGACGGGAAGGACTCCGCCCGTGTCTCCGATGAGAATCCAGATCAGGAACGGCAGGGTGATGAGCCCGGCGATCAGGTGCTGCCCGCGGCGCGCTCTTCTCTCGAGCTCGGCGCCACACGAGGAACACCACCCCCAGCGATCGAGGGAGGAGAGTGGCTCCCGCCCTCCACACCGTCGGCAGGCGCCGCTCTCCGCATCGTCCGGATCGCGCGCCTGGACGTCAAACGGTCTCGACATCGGCCTGCATGGCTTCGATCACCGCGTCGGCGAAGTCGGTGGTGCTCGCCGTGCCCCCGAGGTCCCGCGTCAGCGTCGCCCCTTCGACGATGACGGACTTCACCGAGTCCCGGATGTGGCTGGCGGTCTCACCGAGGCCCAGGTGATCGAGCATGAGACAGCCGGCGAGGAGCAGGGCCGTCGGGTTCGCGATGTTGCGGCCGGCGATGTCCGGAGCCGATCCGTGCACCGCCTCGAACATCGAGACGTCCTTGCCGACGTTGACGCCCGGGGCGAAGCCGAGGCCGCCGACGAGGCCCGAGGTCTGATCGGACAGGATGTCCCCGAACATGTTCTCCGTCACGATCACGTCGAACTGGTATGGATCGAGCACCAGCTGCATGGCGGTCGCGTCGACGATCCGGTCCTCGAACTCGATCGCACCGGCGTAGTTCTTGGCCACGTCCCGACCGACTTCGAGAAACAGCCCCTGCGTGTACTTGAGGATGTTCGCCTTGTGCACGAGGGTGACCTTCTTCCGGCCGTGCTGCAGCGCATACTCGAACGCATATCGAACGATACGGTCGGAGCCGTACCGCGTGATCAGCATGACCGACTCCGCCACCGCGCGCGGGTCCTGCCGCATGCCGATGAAGTGCTCGATACCCGCGTACAGGCCCTCCGTGTTCTCCCGCACGATCACCAGATCGATGTCCTCGTATCGCCCGCCCGGCACGAAGCTCTGCGTCGGCCGCACGTTCGCGTACAGATCGAAGTGCTTGCGCAGGGCGACGTTGATGGATCGGAAGCCCGCCCCGATCGGCGTCGTCAGCGGCCCCTTGAGACAGACGCGGTTCCTCTCGATCGAGTCCAGGGTTTCCTGCGGAAGGAGGTCGTGTCCGTGCTCCGCGGCCGTCAGGCCTGCCTCCTGCCGGTCCCACTCGATCGGCGCCCCGGCGGCTTCGAGAATCCGAAGCGTCGCCTCGGTGATGCCCGGCCCGATGCCGTCCCCCGGCACCACGGTGACCGTGTGTGTCATCAGTTTCCGCCCTTCACGTACTGCGGGCTGTATTCGTAGTCGGCGGTTTCCTCGCCGTACTCGATCAGGTCCAGGATGTAGCTCGGCCGCTGCGTGCCCTCGAGCCTCGCCTTGGCCACGAGATTGATCGCTCGCGGCCACGTGAGGCTGTTCAGCGTGGACCGCGGAAGCATGGCACGGGCAACCATGCGGCCCCGTCCGTCCACGGTGGTGACCCTGACTCCGCCGACTCCCGACCAGGACTCGAACACGTCCTGCGTCTGGGGCGAAAAGAGGTAGATGAACGGACCGACCTTGGCCCAGGTGGCGCCTCCTCGGCGCAGCTGATCGGCCGACTGGCGGACCTCGACATCCACCACGTTTCCGTTCAGCGAGACCTTCGGGACTTCCCCGTACAGCCCGGCCAGGTCGGAATCGGCCGGGAGCCGCAGCTCGTCGGACGTCGAACAGGCGGTCAGCGACAGCGCCGTCACGGCGAGCAGTCCCGCGAGCCCCCCGGATCGCAGCATTCCCCTCATGGCGCCAGCTGCTCGGCCATCCGGGCCGCCAGGGTGGCGAGGAGCGAACCCGACTCGGGCGTTCCGGGGTCTCCCGCGAACTCTCCCAGCCACAGGACATCCGAGCGTCGGATGTCGACCAGCGCCGTGAGCAGGTAGGCGCGGCGGGCCGGCGCCACTGCGTCCCCACCCGCGTACGCCACCTCGGATCCGGAGCGGCCCTCGTCCGTCGGTTCCGTCTCCACGGACAGTCGTATCGGGACGACCAGATAGCGGGTGTCGTAGAGCGCCGCGAGACTGCGAAGCTCGGAGTGCAGGGGCTCCGGGATGTACTTCCGGTCCTCGATCGGAACGAGCAGGGGACGGTAGGCCATCCGGTCGGGATTGATGTCCAGCGTAGGATTCCGCTCCATCGTGCGCCGCAGATCGGACGGCAGCACCCAGTCCTCTCCCGAGCGCCGCTCGCCCAGCGCGAACTCGAGCTCGGCGTCCATCGCCCGCAGCGCGTCTTCCTCGGTCCGCGCCAGCCCGGGCCAGCTCCCATCCTCGAGTGGAAGCGTCGACTGTACCGGCGTCAGGATCACGGTCGTCCCGTTGGGGAGGTGCGGGACCGCGTCCTGGCCCGTCGCGATCCCGGGAAGCGTGAGCGCGAGGCCCAGAACCGCAACGGCGACACGAGCCGTGGCCCGTGCCGCATCTCGCGGCCGATTGCAGGTCGTCCATCGTGTCGATTTCATGATACGCGTGGTTACACCGGGGGTCGGAAAAGGTACCATCCTATCGGGGCTCAGGGCGTTCGGCCACCTGCGGACAGACACCGGAGGCCGACGGCGGCCGCGACGAGGCCGGCGACGGCGAGGACCGCCGCTGCCGCCGGCCGATCGATCGCGATCAGGGTCAGCGAGGCGAACACGGCCGTGAGTCCGAGCATGAGCGCGGACAGGCAGGCCAGCTTCCGCCACGACGTCCGGTCACGCTCACGCATCCGGCCCCCCGGCCGAAGGTTCCGAGACGGGAGGAGCGAGTCCCGCGGCTTCCTCCCGGCAGGCGGCGATCTCGTCCTCGATCTCTTCTCGGGTCAGCGTGTGATCGCTTCGCTTGGCGAGCGCGAACACGGCATCGCACAGCCGGTCGTCCTCGGGATCGTATCCGTTCTCCCGCAGCCAGTAGCGCACGTTGCTCAATCCGGAGACGGGGGACACTTCGATCGTCTGCTCGAGCCCGAACAGCGCAGCCGGCACACCGCTGTACACCCGATCGACCAGCCACTCGTCGCCCATCCTCATCGCCTTGATGATGGCGGACGCGTGCACGCCGGTGCCCGTCCGAAAAGCATCGCTACCGACCACCGGGTACGAGTGAGGGATCTCGACTCCGCACATCTCGGCCGCCAATCTGCAGTAGTCCGGAAGGCGGCGCAGATCCACGTCGTGCACTCCGAGCAGCTTGAGGTTGACCAGGAGCAGGTCCATGGCCGTGTTTCCGACGCGCTCGCCGATCCCCAGTGCCGTGCCGTGGACGCGGTTCGCTCCCTCCTCGATGGCTGCGAGGGCGTTCGGCATCGCCAGCCCCCGGTCGCGGTGTCCGTGCCAGTCGATCTTCACGTCTTCGCCCGAGTCGAAGATGATCTTCCGCACGAACCTCACCAGCTGCCGCACGCCGAACGGCGTCGCATGTCCCACCGTGTCGGCCAGGCAGATCCGGCGAGCTCCGCACTCGATCGCCGTGGTGTAGAGGGCTTTCAGAGTCTCCGGCCGGGACCGGGTCGTGTCCTCGGTGACGTACATCACGTCGAGACCCTCTCCGACCGCGAATCGGACCGCCTCCTCGGTGGTGCGGAGAAGCATGTCGAGATCCCAGCCCTCCGCGTACTGGCGGATCGGCGAGCACCCGATGAAGGCCCCGACTTCCATCCTCAGTCCGGTGGCCTGGGCCACATCCACGATGGGCGCGATGTCGGCCTTCACCGTGCGGGCCGCGCAGTTCGGAGCGATCGGCAGGTCCTGCTCGACGATTTCCCGGGCGAGGGCGATGACGGCTTCCTGAGCGCGTGGGCCTGCGCCCGGAAGGCCGATGTCCGCGGACTGGATGCCCATCTCCGCGATCAGGTGGAGCATCTCGATCTTGCGATCGATCGGGGGGTCCTTCACGGTCGGGTTCTGAAGCCCGTCGCGCAGCGTCTCGTCGTCGAGTTCGACGTGCGCCCCCGCATAGGCGAAGCTGCCCGGGAGCCGGTTCCAGTCGTAGATCAGGTCGTTGGGTTCCAAGACACCTCCCGGTGCGCCCGGCCGTCGTGCTGCCGGCGAGCCTACAGGGCTTCGATCGTCGAGTGGTCGCCCACCGAGACCGATCCTCTCAGCGCGCTGGCTTCCACGTGGTCGCCGATCATCGAATGTTCGAGGTCGCACCCTTCGAGCAGCGAGGCCTCGCCGACGATGCAGTCTCGGAGACGCCCCCCGCGCAACGTGGTCCCGCGGCCGATGCTGACGTTCGGACCGATCTCGACATCCTCCAGGACCGCATCCGCAGCGACGCACACCGGAGGAATCACCCGAGCGCCTTCGACCGCCGAAGGCGGGGTCGCGGCACCGGAAAGCAGCACCTGCCGGTTGGTCTCGAGAATCGTCTCCAGCTTGCCGCAGTCCCACCAGTGCTCTACCTCGGCCGTGAAGAGCCGGTCTCCCCGGTCGATCATGTACTGGAAGGCATCCGTGAGGAAGTACTCCCCCATCTTGGGCGGCTGGGCCATGACGTGTTCGATGCCCTCGAACATGAGGCGCCAGTCCCGGATGAAGTAGAGGCCGATGTTGGCCAGACGGGAGATGGGCTCGGACGGCTTCTCGACGATGCGCCGCATGAAGCCGTCCTCATCCGTGACGATCACGCCGAAGCGTTGATAGTCCTCCACCTCCTTCGCCCACACGATGCCGTCCACATCCGGCATCGTCTCGATCAGGCCGAGATCCGCGTCGAACAGCGTGTCGACGAACACGATCAGGACCGGCCCCTCTACATAGGGCGCGGCCAGGCGGATCGCGTCGGCCGTCCCCAGCTGCTCCACCTGGGGAACGGCCCGGAACGCCAGTTCCGGATGCTCGTCCGACAGCCAGCGTTCGATGGTGTCCGAAAGGTGGCCGGTGATCCCGATGATCTCGTCGACACCGGCCTCCTCGAGCTGGCGGATCACGTAGTCCAGCACCGGGCGATTGGCCACTCGAAGGAGCGGCTTCGGACGGGTGTGCGTGTGCGGGCGGAGTCGGGTACCCTTGCCCGCGAGCGGGAGTATGGCTTGCATGCGACCTTCTCAGAGGTTCTCATCCACGGTGGATCGACCCCGGAACGGTACGGGGCGCCCCCGAACCGGGCAACATCCGGCGCGCGTGCCGCGAGCGCCGGCTCATCCGTCGGAATCGGCATGACGACCAGGTCTTCCAGCGAGGCGGGAAAGCCCGCGGCAGGCGAGGCGGTGGACACCCGTCGCCCGGCCGGCCCGGAGGGGCGTCTCTACGTGGCATCTTTCGCGGCCGTGTGGGATCGGGTACTGGAGGCCGTGCGGGGGCAGAGTCGGTGGTCGCTCGTGCACCACGACGAGGAGCTCGGGATGGTCACCGCCCGTTGCCGGGGCTGGCTGCCGGGAAGCGCATCCCTGCTCACGATCTGGGTAAGCCTGGACGACAACGGGCTGACGCGCCTCGACCTCCGGGCCGTTCCCGATGCGCGGCGGGCCGCCGGGCCCGGGGACCGTCTCGTGCGGGACTTCGTGCAGGGCATGGACCGGGCCCTCGGTCCGGGCGCCCGCGTCCGCTCCTGAGACCTGCCGGGACCTTCCGAGACCTTCCGTCGGCGACCTACCGGCTGTCTTCTCCTCGCAGAGCCCGGTCGTACTCCGAGCGCTCGATCACGGCCGCCGCCGTGAGGTCTCCGGTGACGTTCACGGCCGTTCGGCACATGTCGAGGATCCGGTCCACGCCGAGGATGAGGGCGATCCCGGCCGCCGGATCGATGCCCGATCCGGCGAGCACCCCCTTCAGCACCACCACCAGGATGATGATCCCCGCCGAGGGCACGCCCGCCGCTCCGATCGACGCGAGGGTCGCGGTGAGCACGATGCCGAACTGCGCGGACAGCGCGATGTCCCCGATCAGCACCTGGGCGATGAACATGGTCGCCACGGCCTGGTAGAGCGCGGTGCCGTCCATGTTGATGGTGGCCCCGAGCGGAAGCACGAAGCTCGACACTTCCTTCTCGATCCCGAGTTCCTCCTCGGCGGTCTCCATGGTCAGGGGAAGCGTGGCGTTGGAGCTCGACGTGGAGAAGGCGATCAGCTGCACGCCGCGGATCGAGCGGAAGAACTCCAGCAGCGGGCGGCGCGCAAGAAACCTCAGGGCCGAGGTGTAGGTGATCAGAACGTGCAGGAGGAGCCCGACGATCACCACGACCACGTAGATCAGCAGGCTCCCCAGCACATCGAGCCCGAAGCGGGCGATGACCGCACCGATGAGGGCGAACACGGCGTACGGCGCCAGCTTCATGATCCAGTGGATCATCACCATGCAGGCTTCGTTGAGACCGTCGAAGAAGCCGACGATGTGGTCCCGTCGTTCCCTCGGCAGCGCCGACACGGCGGCCCCGAGGAAGATCGCGAAGAAGATGATCGGAAGCATGTCCCCGCTGGCCAGCGCCTCCACCGGATTGCGCGGGATCAGGTTGAGCAGCACGTCGACGAGACCCGGCGCGTCCTGGGCCAGCTCGACCTGGCTCGCCCCCTGGACCATGTAGGTCGAGCGGAGGGACTCGAGGGCCTCGGGGCTCATGCGGCTGCCCGGCTGCACCAGGTTCGACAGGAGCAGTCCGATGGAGACGGCCACCGCCGTGGTGGCCAGGTAGTAGACGACCGTCTTGCTGCCGATCCGGCCCAGCTTGGTGATGTCGCCCAGGCTCGCGGTGCCGACGATCAGGCTGGCGAACACGAGCGGAACCACCACCATGGTGATGAGCCGGATCCACGCCGTCCCCACCGGCTCGATGGCCACCAGGAGGCGGGTCAGCATGTCGATGTCGAGGGCGTTGGCGACGAAGCCGGCCACGACTCCGAGAATCAACGCGATGGTGATCTTCGTATAGAGCTGCATGGCGAAAACGGTTGAGTGGAACGGCGCCCCCAGCGGCGGTAGCCCAAGATAGGACGGGCCGCTGGACGGTGACAGGTCTCGCGACCTCCGGTACCTTTTCAGGATCACGAGAGCCGCCGCACGGGGAAACGAAGGAAGTCGACTTGTACAGAACAGGATCACTCGTCGCTCGGTTCGCCCTCGGGGCAGCCGTGATCTCCGCCGCGACGCTCGGTGGTTGCGGCGGTGGGGAAGAACCGGGACCGGAACCGACCGCGGCGCCGCCCGAGCCGAAGCTCAGCTCCGATCCGATCCCCGGCGCCCTGTATCACACGGAATTCACCTTCGTCGGGACCGGAGAGGCGCCGTCCGTGCTGCATCTCCGCTTCGACAATCGAACCGACACGACCTCGATCCATCTCCGCTACCGGGGCTGGTTCGGCGGTCGGGAGTGGAGCCAGCTCCTGGATCTGGCCGACTCCCTGCCCGTCCCGAGGGCCGCGTGGCGGGTTCTCCCCTCCGGTCCGGTGCGCGTGATGGCGGGGGAGGGCGGCGACCCGTCCTCGGTCATCCTCGCCCTGCCGGAAGGCAGACTGCGGCTCGACTCGCGCGGGGCGATCGCGACCTGGAACAGCAGCGCCGGTCAGAGGGAATCCCTTCGTCTGGCCGATCTGCTGGATCAATCGGGAGCCGAATCGGGGCTCCTCCTTGCCCGGCAGAGCGCGCGGCGTCTGGACGAGACGCTGTCCGAGGAAAGGGAGCAGCTGTTCCTGGTCACCGACACCACCGGTGCCGGCATTCTGATCATGAGGGAGAGCACGGCGCCCGACGCCCCGGTCACCACGTGGACCTGGTTCGAGGACACGGAGACCGCGTGGGACGATGGCTTGCTGCTCTCCCTCGCAGCGGCTCCCGACTCGCCCGGACGCTGGTCCTTCGAGCTTCCGGAAGCGGGTCTTCTGGCCGAGATCCGCGGAACCGAGCCGCTGCTGACGGAGATGTCGGCCGCTCCGCCCGGGTTCGAGCTATTTCGGGTCGAGGCGGCCCTGGTTCTCGATGGACAGTCCTGGACCATGCGGGGCGTGGGGCTCCAGGAGCTGAGCCTTGAGTGAACCCGTCCTCCAGTGGCTCCGTGACGGTCTGACGGTACTGTTCGGGGCTCTCGCCGGCGGCATCACGAACCGCGTGGCGATCACCATGCTCTTCCACCCGTATCGGCCGCCGAAGCTGTTCGGCCGGACCATCGGGTGGCTCCAGGGCGCCATCCCGAAGAACCGGGATCGCATGGCCCGGACGATCGGGAACACGGTCGGGACGACCCTTCTCACTCCGGGCGACGTGGCGGCCGAGCTGCGGGACGAGCGGCTCCGAGAGGCCTTCGACGAGCAGCTCGAGGGCCTGGTCCAGGAGCTGCTCGCGGGGGAGAAGCCGTCCATCGAGGAGCTCCTTCCGGACAGCGCCCTGGTGGAGGTCCGCCGCATCCTCGATACGCTCCTGGAATCCGTGCGGGATCGGGTCGTGGACTCCCTTGCCTCGGACGAGTTCTCCGAAGACGCGTCACGCATCCTCGAGACGCTGGCGAATTCGCTCGAGGACGAGTCGCTCGCCGAATCGCTCGGCGAGGAACGGGTGGCTGCACTGCGCGGCCAGGCCGGCGACTGGATGACCCGCCTGGTGGACTCGGAGTCCTTCTCCACCACCGTGCGGGGCCACCTGGAGCGAGCCGCCGGCCGATTGCTGAGGCCGGGCCGGTCCTTTGAAGAGCTGCTCCCGATCGGACTGGTCGCGGCGCTGGAACACGCGATCAGCGATTATCTCCCGCTCGCCATGGAGCGCCTCGGCAGGCTGCTCGAGGACCCCGCTGCCCGATCCCGCGTGGAGGGAGCGATCCACGACCTGCTGGACCGGTTCATGCGAGACCTCCGGTTTCATCAGCGGGTGGTGGCCAAGCTGATCATCACCGAGGAAACGGTCGACCGGGTGATCGACACCCTGGAGGCCGAAGGCGCCGATCGTCTCGGCGACCTCCTGCGGGAAGGCGAGGTGCAGGACGCCATGGCCCGCAGCGTCAACGAGGCGATCGTGGACTTCCTGCGGCGCCCCGTGATCGAAGTGCTCGGCAGGCCCGGCGATCCACAGGTCGAAAGCGCTCTCGACTCCATCACGGCCTGGACGGTCGACGCCGCGCAGGACCCGGAGGTCCGCGAGTTCCTGCTCGATCGCGTCGAGACCGCCCTTCTGAAGGCCGGGGAACGAAGCTGGGCCGATGTCGTCCGTCTCGTCCCGGCTCGAAGGGCCGGCCGGTGGGTGGCCGCGGGGCTTCGTACGGAGGCGGGCCGTGAGCAATTCGATCGGTTCAAGATCTGGCTGACCGACCGCATTCTCGGCCAGCCGATCGGATCCCTCGAGCGGTACGGACGGGAGGGCGCCGCCGAGAGGCTCACGGGGGCGCTCGCCGACCCCGTGTGGGAGTGGATCACCGGGAAGGTGCCGCAGGTGGCCGCCAACGTGCGCGTGGCCGACCGGGTGGAGGCGAAGATCCTCGAGTTCCCCATTCCCGAGCTGGAACGGCTCGTCCGGTCCATCACCGAGAAGGAACTCAACCTGATCGTGCGCCTCGGCTACTTCCTCGGCGCCGGGATCGGCTTCCTGCTGGTGGTGGTGCGCCGCTTCATCGGCTAGTCCCCGCAGTCGGCCGAAGCGACCTTCCGTCCGCGCCTACTCCCCGTCCAGAAGCTCGCGAGCGCGCCGATACGCCTCGGACGCCCTCTCCGGCTCGCGCTTGCGATCGAACAGGATGCCCATGGTGTACCAGGCTCTTCCGTTTCCGGGCTGTATCTCCACCGCACGCTCGAGGGCTTCGAGCGCCATGTCGATGTGGCCGAGGCGGTTGCAGGCCTCTCCGAGGTAGTAGTGGGCGGACTCGGCCTCCGGGTCCAGCGTGATCGCGCGCTGAAGCGACTCCCTGGCGGCGTTGTACAGGCCCTTTCGGAAGAAGACGAGCCCGAGGTTCAGGTGCACGTCCGGGTCCTCCGGGGCGAGAAGCTGGGCGGAACGCAGGATCTGCTCCGCCTCGGCGTACCGGCCGAGCGTGCCGAGCACCGCGCCGACGTTGTTTAGCAGCTGGACGTTCTCGGGCTCGATCGCCAGGGCCGCCTGGTACTCCTCCAGCGCCCGGGCGGGCTCGCCGAGCGCATCGTACACATAGCCGAGGTTGTTCCGGGCCTTGAGATGGCCGGGGTCACGGAAGAGCAGCTCCCGATATCCCTTCTCCGCCTCGACCAGGCGCCCCTCCTCGGCCGCCGCTCGGGCACGTCGGTACAGCGCTTCGATCTCGGCCCGGTCGGCCGACGAGATGCGATCGAGATCGCCCTCGCCGAACGGGTCGTCCGCCTCGACTTGGGGCTCTTCGTCGGATGGCGGCGTGTCGGCCGCCTGCACGGAGGTCTCGGTCCGGTCGCTCTCCTCTGACGCCCCCTCGTCGTCCCGCACGGCGATCTCTTCGGAAGAGGGTGTCAGGTCTAGCTGCTCCCCTGCCGGGCTCGACCGCTCCGCATCGCTCTTCTCGTCCATCGCGTCCGACTCCCCTGGATCCGCCGGCCCGGAACCTGGACCGGCACCCGACGCCGGCGCCTGATTCTCCCGGGCGCCTCTCCTCTTACGCCTCGACATCGGACGCCTCCGTTCGCACCGAATCGCGGACCCAGTTCAGGTACGCCGGAGAGCCCTCGGTCACGTGCACGGCCAGGAACTCCGGCACGTCGTACGGATGCAGATCGACGACCCGCTCTCGCAGCGCCTCCACCCGGTCGTCCGTCGTTTTGATCATGGCGATGGCCTCGGAATCGGTCTGCACGTCGCCCTGCCAGCGGTACACGGACGAGATACCGGGGATCACGTTCACGCAGGCGGCGAGGCGCTCTTCCACCAGCGATCGGCCCATGGTCTCGAGGCTCCCGGCTTCCGGGCCGGTGACGAAGATGATCCGGACTCCGGGCTCAGGCACAGGGCTCCTCCTCCGCCTCGACCCTTCGGTACACCTCCTCGATGCGATCCGCGTACCGCTCCTCGATCACCCGGCGCTTCACCTTCAGCGTCGGCGTGAGCTCTCCCCCTTCGACCGTGAACGGATGGCCCACGATGAGCACGCGCTTCGGACGCTCGTATCGGGCGCAGCCCGCCACGCGGCCGAACACCTCGTCGTCCATCAGCCGCTGCAGCTCTTCCCGGTCCGACAGGGCTTCCCGATCCGCATCCGAGAGCGGACGGCCGGGAAAGGCCGACTTGTAGGCCTGGAAGCTGGGAACGACGAGGGCGAGAGGGAACTTCCTGCGATCGCCGAGAAGAACCGCCTGTTCGACGAAGGGAGACCGGAGGATCTGCTCCTCGATCGGCTGCGGGGCGATGTTCTTGCCGGCCGCGGTGACCAGGAGGTTCTTCTTCCGGTCCGTGATCTTGAGGTATCCGTCCGCATCGAGCTCGCCGATGTCACCGGTACGGAACCAGCCATCCTCGCTGATCACATCGGCGGTGACCTCCGGATGCCGGAAGTAGCCCTTCATGACCTGCGGACCGCGGATGAGGATCTCACCATCGTCCGCGATCCGGATCTCGGTGCCGGCGATCGGCGGTCCCACGGTCCCGAAACGAATCGCGCCCGGTGGATTCACGTTCGTGACGGGGGACGTCTCCGTGAGGCCGTATCCCTCCAGCACCACCAGACCTCCGGAGTAGAAGAACCGGGCGATGTTCGCCGACAGGGGTGCGGCCCCGCTGACGAAGTACCGGACCCGCCCGCCCGTCCGCGCATGAAGCTTCTGAAACACCAGGCGATGGGCGAGGCCGTACGCGGCCTCCAGCCAGCGCTCCACCGGTCTTCCGACCAGCAGGCGCTCCGAGCGGCGGTCGCCGACCCACTTGGCGAGGCGGAAGATCCACTGCTTCAGGGCTCCACCGGCCTGGACGGACTCGACGACCGCGTCGTAGAACTTCTCGTACAGCCGCGGCACCCCGATCACGAAGGTCGGCCTCGCTTCGACCATGTCCCGCGCGACCGTGGTGACCGACTCGGCGTACGCGATCTCGGCCCCCGTGAACCACATCAGGAAATGCCCCGCCGTCCTCTCGAACGCGTGCGACAGGGGAAGCCAGCTCAGAGAGCGATCCGTCTCGCTGATCGGAAGCACCATCGAACACGCCACCGTGTTCGAATACAGGTTCCGGTGGCTGAGCATCACGCCCTTCGGCTCCGCCGTGGTCCCCGACGTGTAGATCAGCGTGGCCGTGTCCTCGGGACGCGCCTGGCGTGCCGCCTCGATCCAGTCGCCCTCCCTCCCGGCGCCTCGTCCGTCGCGGAGCATGCGGTCGAGCGACCGCACCCGGATCCCGGCGTGATCCGTGGCGGCATGCTCGTCTGGCGGGTCGAACACGCAGACCTCGGAGAGATGCTCCAGCCGGTCGTGGACCTGCAGCACCTTGGCGAGTTGATCCCCGTCTTCCACGAAGATCGCCCGGGCGCCCGAGTCTCTGAGGATGTACAGCACCTGGTCCGGCGGCAGCGTGGGATAGATCGTCACCACGACGAGGCCGGACATGATGCACGCCCAGTCGACGAGGGCCCACTCGAGCCGCGTGTTGGAGAGGATGGCGACGTGATCGCCTCTCTCGAGATCTCCGGCCAGCAGCGCCCGGGAGAGACTCTCGACACGATCCGCGACCTCGCGTGCAGTCAGCGGGTGCCACCGGCCGTCTTCCGTCCGCGCGGTGAGCGCCTTGCGGTCCGGATTCAGCGCGAGGCCGCGCGTGAAGACGTCGACCAGGGTGCCGCTTCCGAAATCGTGGGAACGTCCGGCCTGCCGAATCGGCGCCCCGGGGTCAGCCGGCATCGGGCGGCGCCTCCCCGGCATCTTCCTCCCGCAGGCGCTCGAGTGTTTCCCTCGCATGGCTCACGTGCTTCTCGGAGCCGGGAATGTCGGCACCCGACCGCAGGAAGGCGTCGAGATGGACCGCCGCTTCCGTTTCACGTCCGCGGTTCAGGTACAGGAAGGCGATCCCGTAGTGCGCACCGGCGCTGCTCGGGTCCTTCTCCAGCGCGCGCTGATACATCTTGATGGCCTCGTCCGTCATCCCCATGCGGGTGTAGACGATCGCCATCTGCTCGAGCGTCGCCACGTCTCCGGGATGCTCCCGGAGCGCCAGACGCAGCGATGTGAGGGCTTCGTGATACCGCTCCTCGGCCGCCAGCTCGAGTCCCTCCCGATAGTAGTCGGGACGGTTCTCTTCCTTGCCGGTAGCCCCGGTCAGAAAGCTCCACCAGGGCATGATCAGCCCTCCTCCCCCGGCTCCGCCCCATCCCAATCCAGAACGGGAGGCGCGGGAGGAATCACGGCGATGTTATAAGCGAAGGCGAAGATGGCGCCGAGCAGGAAGCCCCACGCGTACCCCCACATGGCGCCGATGAAGGCTCCATGGACGGTGATGGAGTATCCGAACAGCACCCCCGCCAGGAGGCCGGGATCCACGCCGCCTCCGAAGACTGCCAGCACCAGGAGCGTGGACGCGAACACCGCCGCGCTGATGAGCGCACCGGACGCCATCGCGAACGCTCGGGTCTGAAGCCGCATCGGGTCCATTCCGTTCGAATTCGTGGAGCTCAGCTCGAAGCACGAGCACCGGCAAAACTAGACACGCCGCGAAACCGTGGCAACG
Organism: Candidatus Benthicola sp.; assembly: GCF_058719085.1. Taxonomy (NCBI): domain Bacteria; kingdom Pseudomonadati; phylum Gemmatimonadota; class Gemmatimonadia; order Candidatus Palauibacterales; family Candidatus Palauibacteraceae; genus Candidatus Benthicola; species Candidatus Benthicola sp. The sequence goes on along the minus strand of NZ_JBZQEK010000018.1, from coordinate 15,246 downwards.
AACGCGCGCACCCGATCAGGCCTCGACGGCGGCGAGGAGAACGCGTGGATCGGCCGAGACGACACGCAGGCCGGCCTCTCGCGTCTCCCGCTCCGCTTCCGGGCCCGGACGGACGATGGCCAGCCGCCCCAGCGGTCTCAGCGCCGCGGCATAGGCCCGAACACGTCCGTCCGCAGATCCGTCTGAATCTCCAGCCATGGCCGCGGCGGCGCATCGCCCGCTCAGAACCGGAACGTGCCCGGCCCCGCTCACCACCACGCGACTCAGGTTCTCGGGACCACCGGCCGGAGGCCAGGCGTCGGTGACCAGGGACAGGACTTCCCAATTGGCCGCGATCGACGCGACCTCGGCAGCGATCGGAGCGAGTCCGGGACCGAGCAGCACGCATTCGCGGCCTTCACCCAGACCGAGGACAGCCGCCACGAGGATCGCCTCCTCCGCAGAGGCGGCCGGAGAAGCACCCATCGCCGGGCCGGTCCGGTGGATCCGGTCGGTCGTTTCCTCCCGGGCCGAGGGGTCCCCCGGGCTCGAAAGGTGGAGCACACCGTCTTCGATCGGGAATCGCGACTGACAGGCCGGGCACCCGAGGAATCCGCGTCGTACCCGGGGGCCGCTCGCCTCCCCCACGACGGCCACCATGACGTGGGGCGGTCCACACGTCGGACAGGCGATGATCTCGGACAGCTCCAGCCGCATCGGTCCCGTGACTCAGGAGATGAACTGCGGCGCCGTCACCAGGCGGAGGAATTCCTCCCGGGTCCGGTTGTCCGAGCGGAAGCGGCCCCGTACCGCGCTCGTGATCGTCTTGCTGTTCTGCTTCTCGACGCCGCGCATCATCATGCACAGGTGGTAGGCCTCGACGACCACGCCGACACCCGCCGGGTGGGCCGCCTCCTGGATGGCATCGGCGATCTGGTCCGTGAGCCTCTCCTGCACCTGCAGCCGGCGCGCGAACACGTCCACCAGCCGTGGTACCTTGCTCAGCCCGAGCAGTCGGCCGTCCGGTATGTACGCCACGTGAACCTTGCCGAAGAACGGCAACATGTGATGCTCGCACAGGGAGTACAGCTCGATGTCCTTGACCATCACCATGTTGTCGTGCTGCTCCGAGAACACCCCGTTGCCGAGCGCGTCCTCGACCGTGGAGCGATAGCCGCGGGTCAGCCACATCATGGCCTTGGCCACGCGTTCGGGCGTGCCGCGAAGGCTCGGACGATCCGGATCCTCCCCGAGACGTCGAAGCTGCTCGCGCACCAGCTCGGCGTACGGAACCTGGCTCAGATCGAGGCCTGCGGAGGGGTCCCCTGAATCCGTCATCTGTCTGTCTCCTCTTCTCACTCGCCCCGGTATTCCACCGAGTTCCGGTCCGTCTCCCACAGTCGCACCGAGAGAAGCCGGACCCCCGGAAGGCCGGCCTCCAGCCTCCGCCAGATGGCCACCGCGAGGTTCTCCGTCGTCGGAATCACGCCCGCCATCCACTCGACATCCACGTTGAGGTTGGCGTGGTCCACGTCTCCGAGCACCTCCCGCTCGAGCAGGTTCTTGAGCCGTTTCAGGTCCATGACGTAGCCGGTCTCCGGATCGACGGGTCCCTCGACCGTCACCTCGAGGTCGTAGTTGTGACCGTGGCCGGCCGGGTTGTTGCACAGGCCGTACGTTTCCCGATTCTCTTCGTCGGACAAACGGGGATTGTGGAGTCTGTGTCCGGCGGAGAAGTGCACCCGCCGGGTGACGCGGGCGATCGGCATGTCGTGGTCCTTTCCGGGAAAGAAAAGGGGCGACCCGCGGGCCGCCCCTGAGGTTGACATGAGGGGGTTTTTGTGAGACCCGTCAGCTACGGTTTGCCATCCCTACCGGTTTTCCGTCTTCCCGCGAGCGGGCCTGACGTCCGCCGGGAGACAATGGCTCTCACACCCATGTGTTGGCTCAAAAAACACGCCTCACATCCGCCCTTCGTGAACCTAACGGCCCCTGCGGTGAGGGTCAATCCGACCCGTCGGGTATCGCCCCCCGCGGGGAAATCCGCGCGAGATCACGGGACGCGCCGGACCTACAGGGACAGCCACGCGCCCGTCAGGGCGAACCCGATCGCCGCCACCCCGCCGGCCAGGAGCGCGTAGGGGATCTGCGTTCTCACGTGCTCGATGTGGTCGGAGGCGGAGGCGAGTGAGGACACGATCGTCGTGTCGCTGATCGGGCTCGCATGGTCTCCGAACACGCCACCCGACAGCACGGCCGCGATGAAGGGAGAGGCAGGCAGGCCGAGCGCCTCGGCCACCGGGACGGCCATCGGAAGCATGATCCCGAACGTGCCCCAGCTGCTCCCGGTGGCGAACGCGATCCCGCCGGCCACCAGGAAGAGCAGCGGCAGGAGCAGGAAGAGCGGTACGCGGCCACCCACGATACCGGCCACGTAGGCTCCCGTTCCCATCTCCACCGTGACTCCGGCCAGAGTGATGGCGAGCAGGAGCACGAGGGCCATACCGGTGAGCGCTCCCGCCCCCTGCAGGCTCGTCTTGCTCAGCGCCTCGAGGTCGAGCAGCCGCTGCGAGAGGGAGAGGATCCAGGCCACGCCCACCGCCGTCAGGACGGCCCACAGCACCGAGGTGGAACCCGAACCGGCCATCAGGTCCCCATCGCCGGTCACGTACATCGACACCGGCATCATCAGCACCATCACGACGATCGGAACGACCATGTTCACCGGCCGGAGCGGCATCCCCTCCCGCGGCGGCGGCGCCATGTCCTCGGGATCGGCGAGGGCCACGGAGTGCTCCCAGTGCAGCATCCCCTCCGCGGTGCGACGCTGTGCAGCCTTCATGGGACCGATGTCCCACTGGCGGAACGCGGCGACGCCGGCGACGGTGGCCGCGGCCAGGGCGTAGAAGTTGAGCGGGATCGACGCGACGAGCACCCCCACCGGCTCGGCCACCCCGAGACTGGCGAGAACGCCGAGGATGTACGCTCCCCAGGCGTTGAACGGGATCAGGATGCAGACCGGGGCCGAAGTGGAATCGATGAGGTAAGCCAGCTTCTCGCGCGAGACCCGGTAGCGGTCGAACAGGGGGCGGCTGATCGACCCGGCCACGAGCACGGTGATGTTGGACTCGATGAAGATGATCAGGCCCAGGACCCAGGCGAGCACCTGCGCCTTCCGGCCATCGTCCACCCACCGCCGCTCCTCGACCCAGCGGACGAACCCGCGCACGCCGCCGTTCGCCTCCACCAGGGCGATGAGGGCCCCGATCGCGAACGTGAACATGATCACCCGGGCGTTGCCCGGGTCCGTGACCGTGGTGACCGTCGCATCGACCGCCCCGGCGAGACCGGAGATCGGGTTCCAGCCGAGGAGAAGGGTCCAGCCGATCCATATCCCGGCCGCGAGAGACAGGTAGACCTGGCGCGTGTAGATGGCGAGGCCGATGGCGAGCAGCGGCGGCAGCAGAGACAGGGCGCCGAATTCTATCGCAACCTCCCGTGGCCCGAGATGGGGAACCGCTCCAAGAAACGTCGCCCGGTCGGTTTCGTCAAACGTCGCCGCGCCGAACCGCCGTCACCGCCGTGACACCCAGTCGCTTCGCGCGTCGTAGAACCTCCACCGTAGATCGGTTCCCCTGGAGATGCCCGCGCGCGTGGTCCGGACAAGCGCGGCCGCCGGCACGGCCGGACCGGCTTCGATCCACACCGGGGGCCCACTCAGGACGTGGCCCTGGAGGTCGGGGCCGATGGCGAGCGCGCGGGCCAGGCGGCCCGGACCGTTGGTGAGGTCATCCCTGCCACGTCTCTCCCGCATGGTTTCCCGGCCCTCCATGGGCTCGAGCGCCCGAATCAACACGCCGTGCGGCTGACCCAGTTGGCCCGTGACGACGTTGAAGCACCAGTGCACCCCGTAGTTCAGGTGCACGTACGCGGTGCCTGGAGGGCCGTACAGAGCGGCGTTCCGGCGCGTCCGGCCGATGCGCGCCGCGGCATGCGAGGCGGGATCCTCGGGACCCTCGTACGCCTCCGTTTCCACGATGCGGCCTGAAGTCCGCCTGCCTTCGATCTCCGATACGAGCAGGGCCCCGAGCAGCTCCGGGGCCACGACGCTCGCCGGGCGTGCGAAAAAGGGCGCTCGAAGCGCCCTTTCTCCACCTTGCGGAGCCTCCGTCACGTCGACGGATCCGTCATCGACGGGCCTACCCGGCGTCCTCTTTCAGCTCGGCCTTCCGACCCTCGATCACGGCCTGGGCACGCCCCCTCGGAAGCACGTCCTCGATCTTCTCGGGCTCGTGGTCGATGACCTCGAGCACCCGGTCTCCGAACTCGTCCACCAGGCGCTCGGCCGTTCGGCGTCCGACGCCCTGGTAGCCGCGGGCCATTCGCTGGACGAGATCCGACGCATCCGGTCCGTCCGCTCGGGACTCCCCTCCGTCCGAATCGCCGGCGCCCGATCCCTCGCTGGCCTTGCCGGTCTCGGCGGCCGGCACCGCCGGCCCGCTCGGCCCCCGCGATCCACGGCGAAACCGACCCATGGTCCGTGTCGACGGCTTCGGAGGCGCGGACTTCGGCTCGGTCGTCTCCGCGGGAGGGCTCTCACCCGCCTCTTCGGAATCGACCGGACCGGGCACCACGGTGGCCGCAGGACGCGATGGGGCCGCGCGGCGCTTGCGACCGGCGAGAGGGCTCCGGGACGGGCCGGCCGGAGCGCTCTCCGCAGCCGCCTCCAGTGCCGGAGAGTCGTCGGCCGCTCCTGCGTGGCCGGCGTCCGCCGTTCCGGTCACATCCTCGTCCGGAGCGTCATCGCTGGAATCCGAGGTCCGTTCGGCTCGCGGCTCCGACTCCCGGCTGCGCCGGCTCGACGACTTCCGATCCCGGCGCCCGCGACCGCTCCTGCGCTCCTCCGACGATCGCCCCGCGCCCCCGCCACCCTTCTCCTTCTCGGGGGGAGGCGGCGCGGCGCCCTCCACGAGCGCGACCGTGTAGTTCCCCTGAGGCGTTCGCTCGAGGTTGATCACCTCTTCATCGTGTGCCTGGCGAAGAAAGCGGGAGAACTTCCTGAACCCGAGGGCCGCCTCGTCGAAGTCGGCGTCCCGCTCGACCATCTGTCTCTTGACCTCGGAATCGCGCACGGAGCCCTCGTCGCCGGCCCGATCCGCCACGACGGACTGGAGAAGGTCATACGCGGCGCGAAGCCTGTCCTCGTCGACGGCAGGAGGGGCCTCCCCCTGCGAGCTCGCCCGACTCGAGCCTTCCGATCGCTCCTGCCGGTCCCGCCCACGGCCACCGGAACCTCGGCCCCGGTCGTCACGGGAACGTCGCCGGCTTCGACCCGAATCGGACTCCTTGTCCTGCTGCACGGGCGCAGCGTTTGAATCCGGGCTGGCCCCGGCCCCGCCTCCGTTGGTGAACTGACCGATCCGCGCGCCGGGGGCCACCTCGTACTGTCCGTTCGAGGCCTTCTTGAGGTCGAGGATCCCCCGCGAGGCCGACTCGGTGAGGAATCGATTGAACTTGCTGAATCCGATCGACTTCTCGTTGAAGCTGGGGTCGAGCTCGAGCATCACCTGCTTGAAGCGATCGGAACGCATGACGTCGCCGCGATCCGTCATTCGGCGGATGGCCTTCGCCGCCAGCTGCCACGGATCGTGCTTCTCGATGTTCGCCATCTCGGAGGCCGACGTCAGCCCCGACAGGCTGTTGTAGCTGTAGTACTCGTCGCAGTTCTGGACGAGCAGGTCGGAGCTCGACTCCTGGATCCCGACCCCGATCACGTACTTCCCGTACTCCTTGAGCTTGAGAACGAGGCTCGAGAAGTCCGAGTCCCCCGACAGGAGGATGAAGGTCCCGATCTCGGGACGGATGAACACGATCTCGAGGGCATCGATCGCCAGCCGGATATCCGTGGCGTTCTTCTTGGTGGATCCGTAGGCCGGGGCGAAGATCAGGTCGATCGATGCCTCGGACAGGGACGCGATGTACTGCGGGTAGCGCCTCCAGTCCGCATAGGCCCTCTGCACGGACACCTTGCCCCGGATGATGTCCGAGTCGAGGAGCTTACGCAGCTCCTGCCCCAGATTGGAGCGAATGCCCATGGTGACGTTGTCGAAGTCGATCAGGAGGGCCGCGTGCGGTGAATGCGCGTCGGCGGACGCGGCCGGTCTGTGCGGCGCGCGCAGATAAGGGTCGTTCATGTCCTCTCTTCTACTGCTCAGTGAATCTTTGCAGAACCCGCCTCTCCGGGCGGGCGAGAGGCCCTTCGACCTCGCCCCCGGGTCTCTCCCGAGGGGGATGGTGCAAAGAGTCTCTCCAACTCAGTCGGCCTGTTCTCCACGGCGGGCCGCGATCTCGAGCCGCATGCGGCGTGCGATCTCGGCGCGCCGTGAGCTGTCGGTCGTGGCCCGTGGCAGTTCCTCCACGAAGTGCACCAGGTCCGGCAGCTTGTACTCCGCGAGCGCCGGCCGGCACATCTCGCGGATCTCCTCCTCGGTGACCAGCGCGCCCTCGATGAGGACGACGCAGGCACATACCAACTCTCCCAGCACCTCGTTCGGAATACCGACGACGGCCGCATCGGCGACCGCGGGAAGAGATCGGAGGTGGTCTTCTACTTCTCGCGGATGGACACTGTATCCCCCGCGAATGATCAGGTCGCGCTTGCGACCCTCGATACGAAGATAACGGTCTTCGTCCAGAGTTCCAAGGTCACCCGTCTTCAGGAACCCATCCGCCGTCATCGCGGCGCGGGTGGCCGACGGTTGTCGAAAGTACCCCGACATGAGGTTGAACCCCCGAACCGCCACCTCTCCCTCGGCACCCGCGGGGACCGGCTTCTCGGACTCATCGAGGATCTGAACCTCCACTCCGGGAAGCGGGCGCCCCACGGTGGTCGACCGCCGGTCTCCCTCATCCTCCGCAGAGGTCATCGTCACCGTGGGACCGGTCTCCGTCAGGCCGTACGCGATCTCGATCTCCGGAACCAGACGCGCCCGGATCTCGTCCGCCAGCTCGGGCGACACGGGCGCTCCCGCGATCATTCCGGTACGGAGCGACCGACCCTCGAGCTCCTCGAGGCGCCCTTCCCGAAGCAGCATCACGAACATCGTGGGGACGCCGTGCAGGACCGTCGGCGATTCGGACTCGATCAGCTCGAGCGCGTCGAGCGCGTCGAAGCTCTCCTGCAGCACGAGGCCCGATCCGGTCACGATCGAAGTCAGCAGCGCGACGCCCAGACCGAAGATGTTGAACAGGGGGACCGTGCACAGGGTCGTGTCGTCCTCCGTCATGCCGAGCCCTGCGGCGCTCGCGGCCGCGGTTCTCAGGATGGCCTCGTTCGACTGCACGACCCCCTTGAACTTGGTCGACGCCCCGGCCGTGAACAGGATCGCGAAGGGATCCGATGGATCGATCTCGCTGGGGATCAGCTCGTACCCGCGGCCCGCGGAGACGAGGTCCTCGAACTGGAAGATCCGGTCGTCATACCACAGATCCTCCTCGCCCACCGTGACCAGGTACTGCAGACCCGGGAGTTCCGAGAAGAGCGCCTCGAACATCTCCAGGTACTCCACCCCCGCGTACCGTTCGGCGGTGACCACAAGGGCGGCCTCGGTGTTCCGGAGCACGAACTGGAGGTCGCGCGCGGAATAGAGAGGATTGAGGGGAACCACGACCGCCCCCACCTCCGCGGCCGCGAGCGCGGCGATGACGAACTCGGGCCAGTTCGGCATCGTGATCGCCACCCGGTCTCCCTTCTCGATCCCCAGGTCCTGGAACGAGCAGGCGAGCGCGTGCGACTGGGACGCAACCTCCGCCCACGTCCAGGAACGTCCCCGGAAACGCAGGAAGTTCTCGTCGGGGCGTGCCTCCCGCTGTGCATGGAAGGCCGAAGAGACGACCGACATGGCGGGTCTCACCTCCACGGGACCCACCGGTGCACCGGTCGAGCGGGGTTTGATGTGCGGTTCAGAACAGGCTCCTTGTGCTTCTTACCGGGGAGAATCTGCGGCCTCGCAGGCTTCCCGTAAAGCCGCGCTCAGCGCGGTGCGGCACGCCGTCTCCGGAATGGAGTGCGTGAAACCGCCGTCCGGGTCGGTCGCGGGCTGGCCGATTCGCTCGAGAAGGACCCACCGGATCTCGCCGTCCCGCGCCTTCTTGTCCGGCTTCGCCCTCGCCAGGAGCCCGTCGAGGTCGAGCTCCGGTTCGAGCACCTCGGGCAGGCCGCAGCGGCCGAGGACTTCGTCCAGTCGCCCACCCGTTCCCTCCTCCGTCACTCCGACCCGCTCGCCGAGACGGGCCTCCATCCTGAGGCCGGCGGCGACCGCCTCTCCATGGAGCAGCGAGAAGCCGCTCAACGATTCGAGCGCATGCCCGAACGTGTGTCCGAAGTTGAGGATCGCCCGCACGCCGCGCTCCTCCGGGTCTTCCTGGACGATGTCCGCCTTGATGCGCACGCTCCGGCGGATGAGCTCCGAGGTCTCCACCACGCTCCCGTCGCGCAGGCTGTGCGCGTTCCGGTCGATCCACTCGAACAGGGCTGGATCGCGAATGGCAGCCGCCTTCACGGCTTCGGACATACCTGCGATCCGATGAAATCGCGGAAGGGTGCCCAGGAGCTCGGGATCGATCAGGACGGCCGAGGGATGATGGAACGTCCCGACCGCGTTCTTGACCTGTCCCGAGTCGATCCCCGTCTTGCCTCCGACCGCGCTGTCCAGCATGGCCAGCAGCGTGGTCGGCACCTGGACGACCGGGACCCCTCTCATGTAGGTGGAGGCCACGAACCCCGCGAGATCCCCGGAAACGCCTCCGCCGAGTCCGACGACGGCGCAGTCCCGACCGTACCCCTCGATCCGGAGCTCACCGCACAGGCGAGCCCACTCCACGGCCGACTTGTTCCACTCGCCGGCGGGAAAGGTGAACAGGTCGGCCTGGAGATCCGCCGCGGCCAGCGATGCGAGGGCCGGCTTCCCGTACAGCTCGGCCACGTGACTGTCCGCGATCACCGCGAACCGGCGGACTCCGATCCCGGAGCACAGCGCCCCGAGCCGCTCGAGTCCGCCCGGATCGAGTCGAATCTCGTATTCCGTTCGTGGCCGCTCCGGCACGCAAACCCGTAGCGACGTCAATCGTCTTCGTCCCCGACCGCCGGGGCGCGCGACGCCTCCACGTCGATGCCCCCCAGCGCCTGGAGCTCATCCGTCCATGGTGCGCCCACCGGCCAGTCCCACACGACGACGCTCGGGTGACGTCCCGCCGATCCACGCACGACGAGAAGCTGACGCTGCCGGGCCGCGGGATCTCCTTCGTACCGTTCCTCGAAGGCCCGGCGGACGCCCGTCTCGAACTCGAGGGCGTCGCGATCCGAATCCCACACGGTGCTCCAGATGAACACCTCGCCGTCCGGTCCGTCCAGCAGGCGGAACCGGTCCCCCCCCCAACCGGCGGCGGCGCGATCCGCCGTCTCCCTCTCCTGGAGAAACTCCCGGAGGAAGGTCCGCGTCTCCAGCTCACCCAGGTCATCCGAGTAGATGGGCTCCCAACCGGATGGGGCCGGGTGCTCGAATCGGACGATCAGGGGTGCGTCGGTCGCTCCCTCCGCGAACTTCTGCGGGTGGATCACCTGTTCGGTGGACACGGGCATGTGCGATCCGAGAGGCGGGACCCGTCCGGCCGATCGCCAGTACTCCTGCACGAACACGACGCCCCCCAGGTACGGGAACAGCAGGGACTCGCGGATCACGGTAGGAATTGCCTCGAGCACCGGCATTCCGAGTCCGGCCGCCGCCAGGGGGTCCTCTCCCAGCAGCCCCTTCAGCCCGGGCAAAGCCGTGAGGTCCGCCTGGGTCCCGGTCAGCTGTTCCAGCTGCCACTCCAGCATGGCGAACGTCGCGTGGCCCTCCAGCGCCGATTGAGCGGCCGTGCCCCGATCGTTCGCGTCCAGGTTCGCCTGCATGAGGGAATCCAGATCTACGTACTGGTCCTGCAGGGCGTGGACGATCTCGTGCACGAGGATCGGCTCCACTTCGGTCGCATCGGCCCGGTCGACCACGTAGAGGGTGTCGCGAGCCGGGTCGTAGTAGCCCACCACCTGCTCGAGAAGCAACGAGGTGAGGAGGGGCTCGAGCTCGATCGTGTCGGGCACGAGGCCCAGACGAGCGTAGGTGCGCACGACGGCCTCCATCCGGGCCGGCGGTAGCTGTCGCGCCAGCTCGGCCGTGAGAAAGGCCTCCAGGTCGTCCCGTGAGCGCCTCGCCAGACGGATCGGGGCGCGCGCCGGAAGTCCGGAATGGAGCTCCGCGGACGGGAGCAGGTCGGCCGCGAGACGCTGCAATGCGGTGTCGGGCCGTCCCGCTGCCGCCTCGCCCCCCCCGCCCTCACGGCTCGCCCCATCCGCCCCGGAGCAGGACATCAGGGCGACGCCCGCCAGAGCGACCCACAGTACGGGGTGCCACGGCCATCGCCGGCAATTCCCAATCGAGCGTCTCTTCATCAAAGCTCCAGGTCGGTTCTTCGCACTCCGGCAGGATCGATCCGATGCGCCAGCTCCGCAACGGTGGTCGCCTCGCTCCCTCCCGACGCAGGAACCGGCCAGTCCCCGGCGATCTCCGCCAGTGGAAGGAGCACGAACGCCCTCTCCCGCAGTCTCGGATGCGGGATCGTAAGGAGCTCACCTTCGAGCATCACATCCCCGTAGAGAAGGAGGTCGAGATCCAGCTTCCGGGGACCGTACCGGGGTCCCCGTCTCCAACGTCCGGCGGCTCGCTCCGCATCCTGCAGTTCCGACAGGATCTGCCTCGGGCGAAGACGCGTCCTTCCGACGCAGCAGGCGTTCAGGAAGTCGGGCTGCTCCTCGAGGTGCCGGGCGACGGTGTCAAATACGCTGGAACAGCGAAGGTCATCCACGATTCGCCGCAGGCGCGCGGTCCCGTACCTGAGGTGAGCCAGCCGGTCTCCGAGGTTGCTGCCGAGACCGATCGCCACCGGGGTCCCGGTCGCCTGCCCCGCCGCTCCGGTCGCATCCATACGTCGATCCGATCGCTCCACCTTCCGGAAAAAAGACACGGGAGCCCCGGAAACCGGGACTCCCGTGCACATCGCAGGCGCCGTAGCGCCGTTAGATCAGGTTACTGAACTTCCGCCTGGACCCGATACGACGTCGGGTGGTCGGCGCCCGAGTAGTTGTTCAGCCACAGCTGGTAGTTACCGTCCGCCGGGATCTCGCAGACCGACTGCTCCGGCGCGGCGCCTGTGGCTCCGTCGAAGCACACGAACGCCGTGACGCCCTCGTCGACGATCAGGATGTCGAGATCCACACTGTGATCATCCCAATCCAGATCGATCACGATCGTCTGACCTGCCGTAGCACTGAACAGGTAGAAGTCGTCGATATCGGCTCCCTCGTAGGAGCCCACGAGGTCGAGCGGGAACGTGATCGGGGTCGCTGTGGCCGGATTGTCGTTCGCCGGCTCATCCTGCGCGGCATTGGCCAGCTGCGTGTACGTGAAGGTCTCCGGAGCTACGACACCGCCCACGGACACCCCGACCTCGAACTCGTCACCCGCGTTCCCGAGGTCCGGCATCAGAACCACGACCGACGTCTCATCCGCCGACACGACGAATCCCGGTGCCGCGACATCGCCGCTGATCGTCCCACCGTCGACGAGCACCTCGGTGTCGAAGCCCGCCGCGGCCAGGCCGGTTCCGGAAATCGTGATCGCTGATCCCACGTATCCGTCCGCCGGAGCGATCCCGGTGACGCTCGGCGCGAGCACGAACACGGTGGCCGGTCCGTAGGTGAAGATGCCCTCAGAGGTCGTCACCGTCCCGGAGATGTTCGCACCACCCGGAGTCAAGCCCTCGACCGTGACGATCACGTTGACCTGGCCCTCGGCGCCCGGAACGAGCTCGCAAGCCGCCGCGGCGATGGTGGGTGCATCGGAGACCGCCGTGCAGGCGCTGATCTCGTTCTCGTCGGTGTTCTGGTTGCCCAGATCGTCGAGAACCAGCACCTCGGCTTCGGCTTCCGCTCCGCCGGCGATCGCTCCGAAGTCGTCGCCGTTGTCCAGCTCGGCGGAGGCCGGGACGTTCGCCACGACCTCGATCACGATCTCGTCCGTCCGCACGACGCCGAGGCCGGCGGTACCGTTCGCCTCCTGGCCCACCCAGGTGACGCTGAGCGTCGAGGTCCCGCTGGCGTCCGTCTCGAAGTTCCCCACCTCGTCCGTGAACGCGGCCACGTCCGTGTCGCTCGACTCGAACACCGCGTCTTCCGGCGTATAGGGACCGACCGGCGACCCGTCGTTGTCCACGAGCTGGGCCACGACCTGATCCGAATCGCCTGCGCGGTAGATGACCCCGTCCTCGCTGGGCACCGTGCCCTCGGTCGGCTCCGTGATCGCGATCGCGTTCGTGACCACGGTCACGTCGATCTGCGCCGTGTTCGACCCTGAGGTCAGCACGATGCAGGTCGGTCCGAGGGTCGCCCCTCCGGTCACCAGGAACTCGCCCGGCGGATCGATCTCGAGCGCGTTGGGATCCGGCTCCACCGTAATCGCGCCGGGTCCGCACGTCGGATCGATCGCCCATGCGATTTCGTCGAAGGTGGGCTCGCCGCCCTGGTTGACCGCGCGGCTCGCGAGCTCCGCCGTCCGCCCTGCCGCCACGACCATCTGGGTCGGATTCGCCTCGATCCCGGTCGTGTCCTTGACGTCGAAGTCCAGGGGGTCGTCGTTGCAAGCCGTGAGCGCGAGGACAGCCAGCGCGGTAATGCTGAGCCCGACATTACGCACCAAGCCAACTCTCATGATACCCTCTCTCTCGATGTGACACCGTTTACAGCGGGTTTCCGCCGGCATCCGTTATTCCGTGAACCTTACGTTAACTCCGAAGTTCGTCCGCAGATCGTTCAGCGCGGAAGGCCCGCAGCGCTGGTACCAGTCGGCCAGAGACTGGACCTCCGGGTCCGAGCTGTAGATCAGTCGCCAGTGATCGAATCGATCATCCTGTATGAACAGATAGACGAAACTGGTCGTCTGATACTGCCAGATCTCGTACGGGGGCTCCCCCGCGTATCCTCCGGCCCCCAGCGTGGAGGTCGGACTTCCGAGATCGGAAGGTGCATAGTTGACGACCCGGTCCTGTGGCTCGCCGTACTTCAAGTAGATGCGGCCACGATCAGTGAACCAGGGCATTCGCTCTTCCGTCCCCACGTTCTCATCGTATCGGGCCCGAATCGTCGCGATCCGGTTCAGATAGTCATCCAGAAACGCGTTTCCGGGAGCGCCCGGGTCCGGATTCTGACGCTGGAAGAACTCCGTCAGATATCTCCGCTTCGCATCGGGCGGAAGCGCCTCGAAGGTGACTCGCTCCGTGTTGGTGATCAGGAGCGCGACGCCGCCGAAGGTCTGCTCCAACTCGTCGGCCGAGAGGGAGGCGAAGTACTTCGCCTCGTAACTCCCGGAAGCGGTGCCAGCGGCTACCGCATGATCCGGGCTCAACATCTGGAAGGAGGCCCATCGGACCTCTCCCTCACCGTCGCCGCCGATCCGCATGGCCAGTCGATACTGGCCCGGCGGAAGACCGGCCAGGGTCAGGTGTCCCGTGAACGGGACCCCGCCCACACCGACCTCCACGTCGCTCACGGGCGTCCGGTATACGACCCGTTCACCCGACACGACCTCGGCGTGGATGCTGATCCGGGTTGTCTCTTCATCCGCTCCGTACAGCTCCAGATAGTAGTAGAGGTCGGGCTCAGCAGGCAGCACCGATGTGCGAGCTGCCGCCGCGATCCCGAAGCCTCCGTGGGTCACTGACCAGCTCCCGCCTCCTGCACCTTCAGTGATGGGCTCGACCCGCGACGCCAGGAACAGGTCCGACGCCGTCGGTTGCCCACCGTACGCGACAAGGGGCAGGCGCACCCGCTCGCCGAGATCCGGCGCATCCGTCGGATACGCTCTCACCTCGACCTCGTACTCGCCGGGCCGCACCCCGAACCGGAAGGGCTCAAGAAGATAGGAAGTTCCGGACTCCACGTATGCAGCAGCCTGCGTACTGAGCTGCCTCTCCCAGCTATCCCGATAGAGCTGCGTGTCCGTCGCATCGAAGACCGATAGCTCGAACCGGTAGGCGCCCGTGGTTCCTCCCGCCAGCATCGCGAGGGGCACGTTTGCCAGACCGTCGACCATCGTGAGGTCCTCCGGAGCCCACGTCCTGAGGAGCGTGACCTCGAGACTGTCGCCGTCCGCTTGCTGAGGAACGACCACGACAGCGGAAGCCCACGTCCACGACGCGATGGTCGCGGCCGTGACCATGAGGCATGGCGCCACCCACTGCCGAAGGGCAGCGCTCATGCCTCTAAGCTCCCAACTCCCCGGAGGAGTGCGTACGGACATTCGTCGCGCGACTCCGCTCAATCGACTCCGAACGTGACCGTGAACGCATCCGCGCTCCCGAGCACGCCGTAGTTCTTGTAGGCGTAGTCAAACTGTACCTTGTACCGGTCGGCGAACTTGTAGAACAGCCCGCCACCGAGACCCAATCCGTCCACGCCCTCGTCGGTCGAGTACGTCGCACCGAGAGAATCCGTGTTGTCCGGCTGCGTCTGGTACGACGCCCGCAGCGCGACACCGATCGGGACATCCTCCCCGCGCCAGCGGAACTCGCCGGCGAAACCGAACGAGGCGCCCGTGTTGTTGGCCTCGATGAACTCGGACATCAGAGACAGTCCGGTCGTCTCGTTCGAGATGATGTCGTAGTTCAGGCCGACCCGGAACAACCTCGGCAGCGGGAACGGATCCGTGACCAGCCGGGCGGCCGGCGGGTCGACACGCTGATTCGGCACGGAGGGGTCGTCATCACTGAAGTTGACGTCCCGGAACCGCAGCGCCTCACCCTCGTGAGCGAGCGATCCCCCCAGGTTCTGGACGACGAACGCCAGGCGGATCGGCCGGTTGCCCAGCTCGCTGTGGAAGTTGACGCCGAAGTCCAGGGCGAACGTCGACGCCGATGCGCCACCGAGGGCGCCCGTCGCCAGGTCATCGCTGATGTACTTCAACGTCATCCCGGCCGAGAACCGATCGATGAACGCATGGGCGAACGACAGACCAGCGACGGTCTCGTTCACGCCGTACGTCTCACCGGAGATTCCGGTCGGGTCCGCCTCCGTGTAGATGGGCTGGTTCCCGAAACCGAAGTGACCGAGGAAGAAACCTACCCCGAAGTCGTTGTCGGAAAACGGGAAGGCCAGGCCCGCCCAGTAATAGTCGGTGT
>NZ_JBZQEK010000017.1:0-21558 GCF_058719085.1 Candidatus Benthicola sp. | reverse complement strand
GAGGCTTCGATCCGGTGAGCAGCTGCCACCCAAAAGTACAACAAAACACTCGGAGCAGGGTCCTTTCCCGGGCGCATAAGGACGCACCCCTTTCTTCCGCGAGTGGCGCGGTGGGAAGGGGTGTTGTCGTTCCGGTCCGATGTGCCGACCGATACTCGCTTCAGGAAGAGGCGCCTTCGGGAGCGATGCGGTACCCGCGGGGAATCTACCCTTCCGTGCTACTGCAGAAACGGACGCGCCGGGCTATGATGCGACCGAGCCCCGACGTCCAACCCTGCCCGCTGGGGAGCCTTCAAGATGGAAGAGAAGCTGCCGGAAACCCGCATGACGACGGATGACGCGATGGAGCCGTACCGTCACCCGATCCAGGGACTGTCGGATGTGGTGTCCGGCCTTCTGCTCCTCGGCTTTGCCGCCTATTGCCTCTGGCTCGTCTTCGGCAGTATCGCTCACGCGATTTTCGGAAACTAGGTACCTGACCACGCGAACTCCGAAGGAACCGCCGGGTCTTCAGACCCTTCCCCAGCTTCGGTCCACGCTCTTCAGCAGATCACGGTAGCGCGGAGTGCCGCGAAGGGGTCCCAGAATCTCGGGATAGTTGTAGCGAAGCGCCTCCGTCTCGAACTGGTCCCAGGAGCGTACCCGTTCGAAGGCGTCGAAAGCCTCTGATTCGCGCCCGAGGGCCGCGAGCGCGAGACCCGAAAAGAACGGGTACTCCTGGGCGTTGACTCTTTCGGCGAAGGTCTCCGCCGCGCCCTGGTCGCCCACCCGTGCCGCCGTCGCTGCCATGGCGCCGTAGACCTGCGACGAGCTCGGTTCCAGCCCTCCCGGGGGCAACGTATCGAGGGCGCACCGATAGGCCTTCAGGGCCTCGCGGTATCGCCCAATATGGTGGAGGGACGTTCCTTCCTGGAAATGAGCGATGGCCTGTCCGGGCTGTAGCTCCCGTCCGCGACGCGCCTCCCTCAAAGCCTCTTCATACCGGGCGTTGGCCAGGTAGACCTGTGAAAGGAATACGCGGGCCGGGGGCTGAAGAGGGTCGAGTTCGGCGGCTCGCTCGGCGGGCTCGATCGCTACCTCCGGTTCCCCGATGAGGAGGTATACCCAGGCCAGCCAGATGTGCGCATAGGCGTAACTCGGTCGCAGCTCGATCGCCTTTCGCAGCTCCCGCAGCGCCCCGGCACCGTCGCGTAGTTTGCGCGACGACAGGATGATCGCCATGGAGACGTGCGTCTCAGCGAGGTAAGGATCGAGGTCCATGGCCCGGCGGACCGCCTCTTCGGGGCTGGGCGCTCCTTCGACGGGCGGATAGTTGTACCAGCGGACCAGGGAGACGGCGTCGGCCAACCGGGCCCACGCCGGTGCGTACTCGGGATCCAGTTGCACGGCCCGCATCAGCAGGGTGATCCCTTCCCGCATGGTCTGCTTCGACCAGGTCTCGAGCAGAACCTGTCCGCGAGCGAATGCTCGATAGGCCTCGATACTCCGGGTCGGTCGAGAGACCGTCCGCTCCTCCTCTTCGGGCGTGACTCGCGTCTGAAGCGCCGCCAGTATCCGTCGAGCGATTTCCCGCTGTACATCGAACAGGTCCTCGGTGGTGAACGCCAGGGGAAAACGGTCGGCCCAGAGCTGACGACCGGTTTGCAGGTCGGTCACTCGCACGTTCAATCGGCCCCGACGGCCCGAACTCTGCAACCTTCCTTCCACGACCGTGCCGACACCGAGATCCTCGCAAAGTGCGCTCAAAGTACGGTCGTCCGCAGCGAAGCGTTGCACCGATGAGCGCGAAATCACCGTGAGCCCCGAGACCCGGGAGAGCTCGGTCAGGATGTCGTCGTGCAATCCGATGACGAACGGTTCCGCTTCGACGGCATCTCCGAGGTTTTCGAACGGCAATACGGCCACGTGCCTGCGAGTCGCCGCCCGCCCGGAGGCGCTTGCAGTGTCGGATCCGACCGCCTCGACCTCCGAGCTCGGCTCCGTGGCGATCACGCCCCGGGAGGTCACGTCGTACCTCCATGCCAGACCGATGGCCATGGGAAGTCCGATGATGGCCCCGACCAGGTAGGCCTTCACGCTCCAGACGGGGAGCGGCGTGACCGGGACCAGAATGTCGAGGAATTCCAGTCCGCCCGTGGCCAAAACGACGTAGATCGCCGTCCCTCTGTAGACCTTCCGCCTTGACAGGTCCTTCAGGAACGATACGAAACGCTGCACCGGGGGCGTCATGACCGATCGGCCCAAATGGCGTAGAAGAACAGAACGGGCATTCGGCGGAATGACCTGAACGTCTGTCCTTTCGCCGGCAAACGACGGCGGTCACCCGGGGCCCATGCACTCATATCCTCAAGAGGGGCCATGATGTCGACTGTCGCAAGAACACACGAGAAGTCGATATTTCTGCCAGACGCCCGACGAGTCCAGATATCGGTTGAAGCACTCGTGATGGAGCCTGTCCGACAGCACTTTGGAGCGTCAAACGCTCAAGGCTATCTTGTGAGGCGTGCGCGGAGTCGCGCGACCGGAGTGTTCTGAAAGGACGGAGCGATGGGTCTGGAGGAAGTCCTGTTCGGGATCGGTGGATGGATCGTCGCCACCCTGCTCGTCTTCATCCACCTGAGGCGAGAGAGACGTTCTCGCGAAAGGCAGGAGAAGCTCAAGCGCCACATCGTTGGGCTCATCCGGGCGATCGAGAAGCAGAGGGAGCCGCTGAATCGGCTCGTAGCCATGGGCACGGTGGGCAGCGAGATGCGTGACGAGGCCGTGACCGCGTTGCGAGTGGCGAACAGCGCGGCCGAGGAGGTCATCCGCGTCGATCCGAGTCTGCGGCCCGAGGGCTTCCGCTCGTCCGCGACGGCCGCGCCGCCCGAGGACGACTGACGCCAGAAGTCGGGCTCCCCGCTGTAGGCCTGTCCGATAGCTGTTGTTGAACGGCATTCGTGATTGAGAGGAACGATGTACGCCTGGGAAAGAGACGCGCTCGACATAGGCACGCTGGGCGAGATCCAGAGGTCGATCCCCACTCGCATGCGCATCGAGACCGGGGGCATGGAGCGGGCCGCGTGGTGGCTCTCCACGCTGTTCGGACCGGACTTCTGGACCCACTGGCGCGTGGGGCTCCTGCGTCCGACCCTCGTGGGCGTGACGGATCTGCCCGTGGCCCCGCCCGAGCCGCTCCTCCTGACCTTGCCGAAGCACCTGTCGCAGCGCTTCTCACAGATCGTCGAGCCGATGGACTATATCGCCGTGTGCCCGGCGATCGTGGAGGAGAAGGCGCTCGCCTTCGGCGCGATCGGGGTCACGGAAGAGGAGGCCAAGACGGGTCAAATCGAACCGAGCGCCCGCTGGGTCCTGGTGGCGCCCACGGATCTAGCCGACCGGCTCAAGGTCGTGGACGGTGCCACCCTGAACGTGCGGCTGCTTCCCGCGACCTATCGTGCGCGGGCGCCCCACAAGCGCTAGGCCCGCCTACAGCTCTCCCGTGAACCCCAGCCCGGGCGCGTCCCGCGGATACAGCGTTCCGTCCTTCAGGACGACCGCCCCCGAAGCGGGATCGCCCACCAGGTCCAGGTGACCGTCGAGGTCCGCGTACGCGACGTTGGGCCGGGCGAGCGCGAAATGGAGTCCGGCGGCGATCGCGAGGGCCGACTCGTCCATGCAGCCGACCATCACCTCGAGACGAGCGGCCCGCGCGACCGCGTTGATCGCGAGGGCCTCAGCGATGCCACCGACCTTCATCAGCTTGACGTTCACCATGTCCGCCAGATCCCGACGAGCGATCCGAAACGCGTCACGAAGCGTCAGCAGGCTCTCGTCCGCCATCACCGGCAGGTGCACGGCTTCCGTGACGCGACCCAGCAGGTCGGGCTCTCCCTTCGGCGTCGGCTGCTCCAGGACCTCCAGCTTCGCTCCACGGGTGGCCTCCACGAAACGCAACGAGTCCTCGACCGTGTAGCCCTGGTTGGCGTCGAATCGGATCTGGATCGCCGGGCCTGCGACCTCGCGTACGGCCAGCACCCGGCGCACATCCAGGTCGGGGTCCTTCCCACCCTTGATCTTCAGGCACCGAAAGCCGGCCTCCATGAAGCCCCGCGCCCGTGAGACGGTTTCGTCCACGGGTGAAATACCGATGGTGACGCTCGTGCGCATCCGGTCCCGGTAGCCCCCGAGAAGCTTCCAGAGCGGGAGTCCGGCAACCTTGCCGAGGATGTCGTGAAGCGCCATGTCGACCGCGGCCCTCGCCGAGGGCTGTTCCGCCGACGGAGCACGAAGCTCCTCCAGCAGCTTCGCGATGCGGAGCGGGTCCGAGCCCCGGAGTACCGGTTCCGCGAACTCCCTCACGAAGTCGAGGACCGATGATGTGTCCTCTCCGGTCACTTCGAGGTCCGGCGCGGCGCACCCGTACCCGACGATCGAGTCGGTGGTGATCCGGAGGAACACGTTGGGCGCCGACGTGATCGTCTCGTAGGCGATCTCGTACGGCTCGGACAGGGCGAGCTCCACGGGCCACGCTTCGACGCTCCGGATGCGCACGGGGATTGCCTCAGCTCCTTCGCTCGTGAATCTCGGCCAGCGACAGGGGCTTCAGGGTCTCCACGAAGTCGGTCAGGTGCCCGATCATCGCCTCCCACATGGCGCGTCCCTTCTCCGCCGTGGCCTTGGTGGGGTCGCCCAGCACCCCCGACTCCGAGATCCGCGAGGTGTGCGCGTACCACTCCACCCCGTATTCCGACGAGAAATCCAGGTATCGGCTCGAGAACCGAGGAACGAACTTCCGGAGCCGCGTGACATCCACCAGCTCTGGCCGGGTGGCGAGGCTGGTGCTCGTCTCGATCTCCCCCGCGTGCACGTCGGAGGAGGTCTCGGCGAGTCGTGCCACGTCGGCATCGCTCGTCTCCCCCGTATCGACGCAGGTGAAGATGTGGGCGTCCCGGTTGATCATCTGGGCCGCGTACTGGAGGGTCGGCATGTTCCCACCGTGCCCGTTCACGATGATCAGCTTGCTGATGCCGTTCCGCGCGGCGCTCATGCCGATCTCGTAGACCAGGCGTGCCAGGGTGTCCGGGCCGACCGACAGTGTGCCCGGAAAGTCCTGGTGGTGGTACGATACGCCGTACGGAATCAGGGGCAGAACGAGCGGCCTTGGCTCAGCGCACCGACGCGCGACCTCCCGGCACATGTACTCGGCGTCCCACGCATCCGTGTCGAGGGGAAGGTGGGGACCGTGCTGCTCGATGGCGCCGACGGGAAGCAACGCGATGTCGACCTCGGCCAATCGCCGCTCGGCTTCCGGCCAGGTCAGCTCGGCCAGCAGGTAGTCCCTGGCCGCCGTGGAGCGTCGGACGCCCTCTTCGTCCGGAGTCCTGGATGGCGCCTCGAACCGGTACGGTCGCGCCAGGCCCGGGTCGTTGATCAGGTCGAACGGTTCCCAGGCGCGTCCCGATCGCCGAACCGCACCATCCGCGTGCCCCAGCAGGATCCCGTACAGCGGCCTTCGCATCGTCGCGGGGATGGCCTGAATCGGGGAACGTCGATCCTCGAAGCGGAGGGCGAGTACTTCCGGATTGGGTCCGGCCCCGGGTGCCCTGGGAACGCGCGAGGCGAGCTCGGGCGGCAATCGCTTCTGACGTGAGAGCATCCAGAGCAGCTGCTTCTCGCCGGCGGACTCCTGGTGAAGCCCTCGCTCGACCGCGGCCTCGAGGCACGCCTCGATCTGCTCGGCGCCGTACCCACACTTCGTCGGGTCGCCGCCGATGGCGGTCAGCATCGCGACCACCCGGCGGCACTTCTCGCAACGGCCACAGGGAACGGTGCGCTCGCCCTTCACCGAGGCGGCGTGACACGACACCTGGTGCTTCTGGAGCTCCGGGTAGCGCTCGACCAGGATCTTCTCCACCAGGAGCTCCGAGAGAGGTCGCAGCAGCGAGAACTGGGCGATGTCCCATCCCTTGCGCCGGTAGAACAACGACAGGGCGTTGTCGAAGTACCGGCTCTGGTCGTACAGCCCGTCGTAGTGAGGAATCCCCTGGTGCGATGCGGAACGGGTCGTGTCGTGCTCGTCCCCGATGATGAGCCGGCTGATGCCTCGCTTCCGCATGACCGGGAGCGCGCCGAACAGGAAGACGGCCACGGTCCACAGGCGGATGGGGTACTCGTCGGCCCGGATGCGCTGATAGTCGGGACGGACGATCGGGAGCTGCCGGAGCATCCAGTTGAACACGCGGTCGGCGGTGGTCCAGACCCGGACGGTGCGCTCGGGGTCCGTCTCGCTGAGATGTCGGAATCCGTTCAGGGCGGTGTACCAGTGGCGACCGGACTCGTTGACGAACAGCGAGTGGGTCTCGTAGCCGATCTCCCTGAGCAGCCCGTAGCTCAGCAGGCTTTCCTTCCCTCCGCTCGAGAGAACGGCCACCCGGTTTCGCGAAGTCTTCCAGCCTTCCACGGAGCCGGGCCCGGGATCGGGCGCGGCGTCCGGGAAGTCGAGCTCGGAGAGCAGGTAGCTCTCGCGCTTCTCCAGCGGCACCTTCGCCGCCGCGGTCAGCAGCGGGTTCGGCTTGAGGATCTTGTTCACGTAGATCTCTCGCGCCGTGTTGGCCGCCATCTCCGTCAGGAACGTCCGGTCGTGCTCGTCGAGCGGCCCGTGGAACACGAGCCGGCGGCAGAACAAACCGTAGTTCAGAGCCACCTGTGCCGCGATCAGGGTGGCGAGGTTCTGCGCCACCGGGTCCGCCGGATCGAACACATCCTCTTCGTACCGGTAGGCCAGCACGGTCTCATCGGTCCGATCCCCGATCGTGGTTGCATACCGTGCCTTCAGACCGCGCGACGTGACCTCGACCGGTCCCACCTCGAGGTGGTCCAGGACGAGCAGCGATTCGAGCATGGGGGATGCCTCCGGAGGATCCGTCATACGCTCCGCCTGCGAATCCTGGCCAGCACCACTTCGGCGAGCGGTCCGCCGCCCTGCAGCAGGACGTCGATCGCGGGAAGGCCGGTGCGCCGCTCGAGGTCCTCGGCCGCTGCCGCCACCTGCTCGCGGTCGAGGCTCTCGTGGTTGATCGTGATCGCGATCACCGGTCGGCCGGACACGAGCTCGATCGCCTGGATCTGTTTCTCGATCGGATCGAGCGGATATCCGGGAAAGCCATCGTACTCCACTCGCGCTGGAGCATGCTGAAGCACCACCGCGTCCGGGCGGGCGGCCGCCAGAATCTCGTATCCCCCTGGATAAGCCGGGTTCATGAGGCTTCCCTGGCCTTCGATCACGATCACGTCGGGGCGCCGCTCCTGCCATGCGAGCCACACCGCGTGCTCGATCTCGCCCGCCATGAAGTCGCTGATCAGGGAATCGAGAAGCATGGAGTAGCGCGCGCCCTGCATCCAGGCGGTTTGCCCGGTGCCGACCATCTCCGCCGAGCGGCCCAGCCGCTCGAGCGCCTCCACGAGAATCCAGGCCGTCGTACGTTTCCCGATCGCCGAATCCGTGCCGAGGATGGCGACCCGGTACGAATCGACCTCGCCGATCTTACCCGTCCACGCATGAAGCTCCGACCGGGGAGGCGTCGCACGCACGTCGCGCAGCCGAACGCCCTTCTCCACGGCCAGGCGGGACAGCGCGCGGTCTTCGTTCAGGAAGTCGTGCAGGCCCGAGTCCACGTTCAATCCCGCGTTCAACGCTTCCTCGATGGCGGAACGGATCGGGGCCGAAAGCCGTCCACCGTCCGGTGCGATGCCGATGACGAAATGCGTCGCCGGTGCCCCGGCCTCTCGGGACACTCGCAGAGCGTCGGCCAGGCTGGCCACCAGGGGGATGCCGTTCGGCGCGTCGTCCAGAACCTCGCCGGCATCACGTCCGGTGACGGATGAGTCGATCACGGCGGTCACCCGGTAGCGACGGGTACGCCGGACGAGACCGTGCGCGGTCTTTCCGTAGGTGTTCGTGAAGGCTCCGTCACAGTAGACGACGGCGTTGCCATCGATCGGGGTTTGGTTCGGTTCAGGCATCGTCTCTCCCGGGGCTCAGCGGCGACCGGTCAGAACCGCCACGTAACGGTCTCCCGGAAGCGGGGTCTGGGCGTGGTGCTGCAACAGAACCGAGAGCCCCGCGGTCGAGGCGGGAAGCACGCTCAGTCCCTCGCGCTCTCGGACTACCCGGGCCTGCCTCAACATCTCCCGGTCGCTGGCGTCCGCGGCGAACCCGGACGAGGAGCGGATCGCCTGCAGGGCCCAGTCGCCGTCGAAGGAGTGCCAGTTGATGAGCGGCTCGTTGACCTCGGTCTCCCGGACCGTCTCCGGATCCAGGTCTTCGCATTCGTCGTGTCCCTTGAGGAAGGACCGGACGATCGGGTTCTTTCCGTGCGAAGATCCACCGATGATCCGGGGGATGCGTGACGTCTTGCCGCGTCGATACAGGGTGGCGAAGCCCCGGTAGATGCCTGCCAGGGTGGTACCGTTTGACACCGGAACGGCCACCGCGGCCGGCGCGTCGCGCAGCTCGTCGTAGATCTCGTTCGCGATCTCCCCGTAGGCCACCAGTTGCAGGAGCGTGTTCGCTCCGCCGGGATTCGCATCGTACAGCTCGTCGCTCACCGCCGCGGCCTTCGAGGCGACGACGGCGGCCTCGTAGTCTCCTCGAACGCGGCGGATCTCCGCGCCCCCGGCGGCCATCTCCTCCAGCCGGCGCGTGCGGTACCCATCCGGGATGTGAATCAGGCACCGGATCCCTGCGAGGGAAGCGGCGAAGGCCACGGCGGCCCCGTAGTTCCCGCAGGTCGCCACGGCTACGGCGTCGAAACCGCGCCGCATGGCGTCGTGCACCTGGGCGAAGGCGATGCGATCCTTCTGGGTACCGGTCGGGTTTCCTCCCTCGAACTTCAGGAACAGCTGGCGGATGCCGGACTCGCGCTCGAGGTTCCGCGCCCGGTGCAGTCGGGTGTCGCCGATTTCCGACGCGATCAGATCTTCGTACGCCTCGAGCCGGCTCTCGAGATCGCTGTCCGGATCGGCCGCGATCCTCCGGCATTCCTGAAGCTCATCCGTGATCGGAAGTGGAGGCGCGACGGCGCCGTCCAGGAGGCTTGGAAACGATGGATCCTCAGACGTCATGACCACTCCGTGGACCTCGACCCGAAAACGGTGAGGCGAGCGAACGCTCGAACCCCTCGAAATCTACCGCTCGCCGAACGCGGCAGCCACGTGATCTCTCACACTCACGGTCACGGGTGAATTCGGGCGCCACTTCCTGCATGCCGGCGCAGCCCACCTTGACGGAATGCCTTGGATGCGTGCGATTGTAGCTCGGGATCCGGACCTGCTCCGCGCGTCGCGAGGGCAGCACTCGAGCACCAGGGGAGTCGCCGGCCGTGTCTTCACCGACCCAGCAACGGAGTCCATCGAAGGAGGCGCCGCGAGGCCACGGCTTCGGCACCGCGCCCGTCTTTCTGGCCAGCATCAGCACCATCCTCGGCGCGATCCTCTTCCTTCGCTTCGGATATTCCGTGGCGAACGTGGGCTTCCTCGGCACGCTTCTGATCGTCCTGCTCGGCCACGCCGTGACCATACCCACCGCCCTGGCGATCGCGGAGATCGCCACGAACCGGCGGGTCGAAGGCGGTGGCGAGTACTACATCATCTCTCGTTCCTTCGGGACGACGATCGGGGGCGCGATCGGGGTGGCGCTGTTCCTCTCCCAGGCCATCTCGGTGGCGTTCTACATCATCGCATTCGCGGAGGCGTTTCGGCCTCTGGCTCCGGCTTTCGAGAGCCTCCTGGGCATCCCCCTGGACCTTCGCATCATCTCGGTCCCGGCGCTGATGGTGTTGGTCGTGCTGATGCTCACCCGGGGCGCCGACCTCGGCGTCACCGCGCTGTGGATCGTCGTGTCCGTGCTGGGAGTGGCGCTTCTGCTCTTCTTTCTCGGCCGGCCCGTCGAGGGAACCGGTGAAATGATCCTCTCCAGCGGGTTCGCCGATGCGGACCCCCTGATCGTCGTGTTCGCCATCGTCTTCCCGGCCTTCACCGGGATGACGGCGGGGGTGGGGCTCTCGGGCGATCTCGCCAATCCGCGACGGTCGATCCCGCTCGGGATCCTCTCCGCCACGGTCGTCGGCATGATCTCGTACGTGCTCGTGGCCTGGAAGCTGGCCTCCTCGGCACCCCCGGAGCTGCTGGGGGACACCGGCCGGCTCGTCATGGCGGACATCGCGCTCTGGGGGCCGATCATCCCGATCGGGCTCGCGGCGGCGACCGTCTCCTCGGCCATCGGTTCCATTCTCGTCGCTCCCCGTACCCTGCAGGCCCTGGCCGCGGACCGGATCCTTCCCGGCCGGGGGATCGCCGAGATGCTCTCGGCGGGCGTCGGAAAGGCGAACGAGCCCCGAAACGCGACGATCGTCACGGGAGCGATCGCCCTCTTCGTGGTGCTTCTCGGCAACGTGGATTTCGTGGCCCGGATCATCTCGATGTTCTTCATGGTCACCTACGGATCGCTCTGCGCGATCAGCTTCCTGGAGCACTTCGCGGCACGGCCCTCCTACCGTCCCGCCTTCCGCACGAAGTGGCCCATCAGCCTGCTGGGCGCGGTGATGTGCCTCCTCCTGATGTTCCAGATGGATCCCGTGTACGCGGTGGCGGCGATCGTGATCATGGCTGCGCTCTACAAGACGATCGATCTCACCGGTGGCAGGGGACAGGAGGGGATCGGAACGATCTTCCAGGGGGTGATGACGCAGGCGACGCGGAACATGCAGATCCATCTGCAGAAGACCCCGCCCGCCGAGTGGCGCCCCAGCATCATCATGATCACCGGGCGGACGTTCGATCGCTCGGCGCCTCTCCAGATGCTCTCCTGGCTGTGTCACCGGTACGGGTTCGGGACCTATCTGCACTACATCCAGGGGCTGCTGAACGAGCAGACGTACCGCGAGAGCCGCAAGATCCTGCGTCGTTTGATCCGAACGGCGTCCCAGCGCCCGAGCGGAGTGTTCGTGGACACGATGGTCAGTCCGTCGATGCGCTCGGCCCTCGCGCAGACTCTGCAGGCGCCGGGAATCGCGGGGGTGGAGAACAACACGATCCTGTTCGAGTTCTCGGAGCACGACGAAGTCGAAGTGGTCGAGGAGGCCCGGGCCGGCGTCTTCCTCGCATGCAGCGCCGACATGGACGGCCTGGTGCTCCGGCACACGGACCACCACTTCGGCAATCGCGCCAACATACACGTGTGGTTGACGTGGCATGACGCCCGAAATGCCAACCTGATGATTCTGCTCTCCTACATCCTGCTCGGCCATCCGGATTGGAGTCATGCGGAGCTGAAGATCTTCGCCGCCTATCCGAGGACCCAGGTTCGCGAGCGGACGGAAGAGCTGCATACGATGATTCGCGAGGGCCGGATCCCGATTTCGCCGCGGAAGGTGCAGATCATCGGCACGGACGATCAGATCGACTTCACCAGCCTGGTGCAGGCGAAGTCCTCGGAGGCGGATCTGGTCGTCATGGGATTCACCGAGCAACGGCTGCGGCAGAAGGGGGCGGAGCTGCTGCTCCGGCACCCGTCCCTGAACGAGGTGCTGTGGGTGACGGCGCAGGAGAGAATTCCGATCGAGTAGCCGAGCCGAGCAGCCGGGTGGGGCGCGTCCCGAGCCCGCCCCGCCGGGCTCAGGGCTCGATGATGGCCTTGGTGATCCGCAAGGCTCCCACATCGGCGAGGGCCCGCTCGGCTCCGTCGAGCCCGTAACGTCCCCCGATGATGCGCGCCAGCTTCAACGTCTCGCGGTGGCGGGAAAGCATCTCGAGGGCGCGGTAGACGTGACCGACCTCCGTTCCCCACTGTCCCCGGATGTCCGCATGCCGGCGGTTGATGTCGATGTGCGGGTTGATCGTCGCCGTTCCGGTGTCCGTGTAGTGGCCCGCGATCACGTAAGTGCCCCCATCGCGGAGCAGCGCCAGCGCCTCGGGGACGGCGGCCGGGCTTCCGGACGCCTCGATCGCCACGTCCACGCCCCGGCCCCGGGTCAGGTTTCGAACGGCCGCGGCCCGCTCCGCCGGCGCGTCCTCGCTCACCGAGAGCGAGATGTCGGCGCCCAGTTGCCGGGCCAGGTCGAGCCGGGCGCCCGGGTCGCCGATGGCGATCACGAGGGACGCGCCCCCGAGGGCCGAGAGAGCGACGGCCGAGAGACCGACCGGTCCGGTGCCCTGAACGAGCACGGTCGAGCCGATCCGCATGCGGCTGCGATCGACCGCGGCGAAGCCGGTGAACCAGCCGCAGCCACCCCCGATCACGTCATCCGGCTCCAGATCTCCGGGCAGCTTGAAGATGTGAACGCCCGGCTTGAGATAGATGCGCTCCGCCCACCCGCCCAGCGGTCCCTCGTGGGCCGAGTAGGTGATGCCGTAGACGCGACGGCTTGGACACCGGTTAGGCTGCTTCGCCACGAGGCAGTACCAGCACCGGTTGCAGGTCTCGTGCACGTCGTAGAAGGTCGCCAGGTCCCCGACGTCGAGGGAGTCGCCGGCGAAATCGGTCACATCCCCACCGGTCTCTGCGACCCGGCCCACGCTGATGTGGCCGGGAACGATCGGGTACGGAACGCCCGCCAGCCGGCCGTGGCTCAGGTGCACATCGGTTCCGCACACCTCGCTGGCCACCGTCTCGAGAAGCACGCCGCCGGGCTCGATCTTCGGATCGTCGAGGTCCCAGATCTCGACCGGTTGGCGGGGGGCGACCATCACTGCGGCGCGAATCGTCATGGGTGCAGTATACGCCGGTGCTCCGCCGACCACATCCCCGGGTGTCGATCACGTGCCACCCTGGCGACGGGCGCGGTTGCGCCGGGCCGCGAGGAAGCGGATCCTGCTTCACACTCGTCGAACCCGATCCCGGACCCGACATGGGCCACGAAGGTGTCATCCAGTTCGAAGCGGACCACGAGCATCGCGCGCTGGACGCGCGGCGCTACGGAGAGCGTGTATGCGAGCTGGTGGCCTGGCGGGAGATCATGGCCCTCACCGGGCTCGTGGGTCAGGAGCCGGGCCGGTATGACGGCGCCGGATACGGCAACGTGAGTATCCGGACGGGACCCAGGGGCGCAGCCATCGGACGGCGTTCGTTCCTCATCACGGGCTCGCAGACCTCGGGGCGGCGTGCCATCGGCATCTCGGAATTCGCAGTCGTCGAGTCCTACGACTGTTCGGCGAACCGCGTGACGAGTCACGGACTCCTGCTGCCTTCCTCGGAGTCGATGACGCATGCGGCGGCGTACGATGCCAGCCCTGTCGTTCAGTGCGTGCTCCACGCGCACAGCCCGGTCCTGTGGCGACGCAGGCGCGAGCTCGGCTTGCCGGAGACGGACCCCTCGGTTCCGTACGGCACGCCGGGAATGGCGGCCGAGGTGTCCCGGCTCTACCGGGAATCCGTCTTCCCCGAGCGGCGGATTCTGGCCATGGGCGGACACGAGGACGGCATCGTGGCGATCGGCCGATGTCCGCAGGAGGCAGGCGGCACGCTCCTCCAGTGGTTGGCCAGGGCGTACGGGGCCGCCTGCGCGGCCGGAGACGGAAAGGGCCGGTGAGCTTCCCGGGCGAGCACAGGAGTGTCCTCTTCGTGGTGGATGGGCTGGCCGGCGGAGGGGCGGAGAAGAGCCTCCTCACGGTGGCTGCCGAGCTGGCCGGTCGTGGCCATCAGGTCGCCGTGGCGAGCCTCAGGGCGGAGCAGGTCTACCCGATCCCCCCGGCGGTGGAACTGGTTCCCGTGTACGATTCCCGTACCCGGGCGCTCCGCAGGATCGGCGAGATCTCCCGCCGGGCACGACAGCTGGATCGGGCGCTGGCGGGCCGGCCCGAACCGGACCTCGCCGTTTCCACTTTGCTCACGACCGATCGGATCGTGGCGGCCAGCGTGCTCTCGGACGAGGCGTGGTACCGGGTGGCCAACGCTCTCTCGGTGGAGCAGCTCGATGGGGTCGGCGCCCTCAAGCGAGCGAGAAGGCGTGCGAGACTCCGGCGCACGTACGAGAGACGGAAGGTGATCGCCATCTCGGAGGGTGTGGGGAGGGACCTGGTCAGCGACCTCGGTATCTCGGCGGCCCGGCTGGAGGTCATTCCCAATCCATTCGACGTGGAGGCCATCCGGCGCCTGGCGGACGAGCCCTGCCCGTTCACGAGGGAAGACTTCCTCGTCAGCGTGGGTCGCTTCGATCCACAGAAGCGCCACGATCGCCTGCTCGCCGCCTTTGCGCGTGCCTCGTACTCGGGAAAGCTGGTGCTCGTCGGTACCGGACCGCCGGATCGCGTTCGTGCCATCCGGCAGCAGGCGGAGGCGCTCGACATCCATGATCGAGTCGAGTTCGTCGGCTTCCAACCGAACCCGTATCCTTTCCTGAGGCACGCGCGGGCATCGATCCTGGCTTCGGATCACGAAGGCTTCGGCCGGGTCCTGGTGGAATCGCTGATCTGCGGAACCCCCGCCGTCAGCACCCGGTGTCCGCACGGGCCCGACGAGATCCTCACGGGCGGACTGGCCACCGGCCTGGCCGATCTGACGCCCGAGAGCCTGACGGAGGCACTCGACCGCGTGCTGACCGAGCCGCCGCGAATCGAGCCGCAACACTACGAGCGTTTCTCGGTCTCGCTGATCGCCGATCGATACCTGGCGTTGTGCCGGGAACCGGAGCCGGGGACGAGGCGTAGGAGGTAGCCGGACCCTCGGGCCAGCGGTAGCTTGCGCGATCGACGCGCGAACCGGACCACCAAGGAGACGGAAATGCGACACTCTGCCCTCGTTGCCGCCGGAGCGGTGCTGTTCCTGACCGGCTGCAGCGGAATTTCCACATCGACCGACTACGACCCGTCGGTCAACTTCTCGCAGTTTTCGACTTATCAGTGGCACGACACCGAGGGCGACAACGTCGACGCGATCACGAACTCGCGCATCACCTCGGCCATCGATTCCGAGCTGGCGACCAAGGGACTGAAGAAGCTCGACTCCGGTGCGGACCTGGCGGTGGGATACCAGGTGACCACGTCGGAGCGCCGATCCTACAATACCGTGAACACCGGGTGGGGCGGCGGCTACTACTGGGGTGGCTGGGGCATGGGCATGGGCACCAGCACGACCTACGAGACGACCTGGCAGGAGGGCTCGCTCGTGGTCGGGATCTTCGACACCAGCACCAAGAACCTGGTGTGGACGGGCACCGCGACGACCGACCTCGATCAGAGTCGCTCTCCGGAGGAGCGGCAGTCGATCATCAATGAGGGCGTCCAGAAAATGATGAAGGACTTCCCGCCGGGTAGCTGATTCCCGCAGCGCCACCGCGTCCCACGCGGCCCCTCTCGCGCGGATCGGGAGGGGCCGTCGTGCATCCGCATCAGCCGATCTTCAGGTGAGCTCGTCGGCGATGTCGGCGAGCGCCCACTCGATCAGGGCATCCACGTTCGCGCCATCCGCGTCGAGCGCCCCGCGGGCCCGCTCCGCCAGAAGCCCCAGGATCTGCGACAGGATCTCGGCCGCCTCGGCCATGCCGCTGCCGGGTGCCGCATGCCGGTGATGGTGCCGCCAGTTGTCGGCCACCACGAGCACCTCGGCGAGCGCCACGCGAAGTGCCTGGCGAGCCGCCGCATCCGGGCTCAGTGGTCCCTTCGTTCGATCGCCATTCATGGAGTTCAATACGAAGCCCCGCGCGCCCGGGTTGCGCGCGGGGCCGTGCGGCGTCGGCTGTGATCAGCCTCCGGAGGCGGCTTCCCGCATGAGAGCGCGGGCGATGACCAGCCGCTGGATCTGGTTGGTCCCTTCGTAGATCTGCGTGATCTTGGCGTCGCGCATGTACTTCTCGATCGGATAGTCCTTGCAGTATCCGTAGCCGCCGAACAGCTGCACGCAGTCGGTCGTCACCTTCATGGCGACATCGGTCGCCATGAGCTTACACATGGCGGAGGCCCGCGTGATGTTCTTCGCCCCGGAATCGATCACCCGGGCCGCGTGGTGAACCAGCTGGCGCGCGGCCTCGACCTGGGTGGCCATGTCGGCCAGCATCCACTGGACGCCCTGGAACGAGCTGATCGACTGACCGAACTGCTTGCGCTCGTGCGTGTACTGCAGCGCCAGATCGAGTGCCCCCTGGGCCAGGCCGACGGCCTGGGCCGCCACGCCGGGCCGGGCCCGATCGAGCGTGATCATGGCGTGCTTGAAGCCGCGCCCCTCGGATCCTCCGAGGAGGTTGTCGGCCGGGACCCGGCAGTCCTCGAGATGGATCTCCACCACCGGGACGCACCGGATGCCCATCTTGTCTTCGTGCTTACCGACCGTGTAGCCGGGGGTGTCCTCTTCGACCACGAAGGCGGAGATGCCGCGTGCGCCGCGGTCCGGCTCCGTCACCGCGAAGATCGTGTTGTAGCTCGCCACGGCGCCGCCGGTGTTCCACTTCTTGTCGCCGTTCAGGATGTACTCGTCGCCATCCCTCTCGGCCCGTGTGGTCATGGAGCCCGCGTCCGAGCCGGCCTCCTTCTCCGACAGACCGAACGCGATCAGTTTCTCTCCGGCCGCGATTCCGGGAAGCCACCGCTCTTTCTGCTCGTCGGTCCCGCCGACGAGGATGGGGAAGGACCCGAGCGCGTTCACGGCGAACCCGACGCCCATTCCCCCGCACGCGCGCGAGAACTCCTCGACGACCAGGCAGAGCTCGAGGACGCCCCCGCCCAATCCGCCGTACTCCTCGGGGATCCACACGCCGGACAACCCGGCGTCGCGGATCGCGTGCTGTACCTCCCACGGATACGTCTGCTCGACGTCGTACTTCGCGGCGACGGGACGCATGACCGTCTCGGCCAGCTCGCGAGCACGGTTCCGCAGTTCGATCTGCTCCGGCGTGTAGAGTTCCTCGATCATGGTCTCGCTCGGGTTGTTTCGGGCCGGACAAAGGCGCTCAGCGCCACGGTTGAGCGGCGCCGGAGGATGGGACCGGGCCGCTTGACTCGACGATCCTAATCTTAATGAGGCGGCGGCCCGCTCGCATTCCGGCCGTCGCCCGTGTTGGACTGTGCGGCGCGCGGCCGTCGATCAACGTCGCCGGCGTCCTCGCGTCAGCGCGGATCGCTCAGGCTGTGGCTCCTCGTCTTCCGACGGGCGTGCCACGATGTGCGCGTCGGGAGGCGCCGAGCTCGGCTCGAAGCCCGCGACGAACTCTCTCGGAATGGCCTCGCCGGTGAGATTCTCGATCTGCCTGAGGGCCTGCCAGTCGTTCGGGGCCACCAGGGTATAGGCTTCGCCGGTCGCATCGCCCCGGGCGGTGCGACCGACCCGGTGCACGTAGTCCCGCGGGTCCTCGGGCGCGTCGAAGTTGATGACGTGCTCGATACCACGAATGTCGAGCCCGCGGGCCGCGACGTTGGTGGCCACGAGGATCCTCTTCTCTCCTTCACGGAACGCCTTGAGGTTCCGGTCCCGCTCTCGTTGCTGCATGGCGCCGTGCATCCCGACCACCGGGAGACCACGGGCCGCGAGGAAGTCGGCCAGGTAGCCGGCCGTATCCCGCGTGCGCGTGAACACGAGCACCTGGCCGGTCGTCCACTGTCCGAGGATGTGGAGAAGCAGCTCGTGCTTCTTGGGCCAGTCCACCGGGTAGACGACCTGGCGGATGCCCTCGGCAGCGGATTCGAGGCCGACGCTGATGCGCTCCGGATCCCGCATCAGGTCGGTGGCGAGGCCGATAATACCCCGGGGCATGGTGGCAGAGAAAAGCAGGGTCTGCCGTTCGCGCGGGGTGGCGGCTACGATCTCCTTCACATCGTCGATGAAGCCCATGTCCAGCATGCGGTCGGCCTCATCCAGAACGAGCACTTCGACCCGGTCCAGCTTGACGACGCCCCGCTCGAGGTAATCGAGAAGCCGGCCGGGTGTGGCGATCAGGACGTCACAGCCGAATTTGATCTCCGCGATCTCGGGACCCATTCGCGTGCCACCGTGCACGACGACGGCCTCGATGGAAGAGGTGGCGCCGTAGCGACGCACCGCTTCACCGATCTGCTGCGCGAGCTCCCGGGTCGGAGTGATCACCATTCCTCGCGGGTGATCGCTCGGTTGGCCCGCGGCCAGCCGCTGAATCATCGGCAGCGTGAACGCGGCCGTCTTTCCGGTTCCGGTGTGCGCCGTTCCGAGGACGTCGGAGCCGGAGAGCGCGGCGGGAATCGCGAGGCGCTGGATTTCCGTAGGTTGATTGTAGCCCACGTTGACCAGGGCTTCGACCAGCAGCGGTGCGAGCCCGAGGGCGGCGAAGGGCGCTCCCGGATCCAAAGCCGGTGCGACGGGCGAGTCCGCCGGCGTGGCGCCGGGGTCCGTATGTTGGGTACTGATAAGCGTCACCTCTTGTCGTGAACGGGTCCAGGCGCCTGAACGGCGCCTCGCAAAGAGACACCGCCGAACCTGCAAGGGCAAGTAGATATGGCTTTGATCGACCTTCGCAACGTAGAGAAGGCCTTCGAGTACCGGGGCGGACAGACCTTCGCGCTACGCCAGATCTCGTTTCGCGTCGAGCCGGGCGAGTTCGTCACCGTGATGGGGCCGTCGGGAGCGGGCAAGAGCACTCTTCTCAACATCCTCGGCATGTTCGACGGGGAGTTCGGGGGCGAGTTCGTGTTCCGCGGCGAGGCCGTACACGCCCTGAAACCGAAGCAGCGGCAGGCGCTCGGACGCGAGAACATCGGCTTCGTGTTTCAGCAGTTTCACCTGCTCGACGATCTCACGGTCGCCGAGAACCTCGACATCCCCCTTTCCTACCGGAACGTTCCGCGTGGCGAGAGGCAGGCGATCGTGGCCGACATGCTCGACCGGTTTCAGATCGTCGCCAAGAAGGATCTCTACCCGAGCCAGCTGTCGGGCGGCCAGCAGCAGCAGGTGGCCGTGGCCCGGGCGCTGATTGCCTCTCCGACCGTGATCCTCGCGGACGAGCCAACGGGCAGCCTCCACTCCTCCCAGGCCCGGGACATCATGGAGCTCCTGACGGAGGTCAACCGGGCGGGCACGACGATCGTCCAGGTGACCCACGACGACGTCGTCGCCGGATACGGCCGTCGCATCATCGAGCTGCGGGACGGCATGCTGGTGGACGATCGTCGGACGGGCTGAGGCGCCGGAGCAACGCAATCCGGTGGGCCGGGTAGTATGTTCAGACGGATCGGGGATCGTGGGCGGCGGGTCTTCCGTGGGCGGAGAGGGATGTGGGCGGCGGCGTGCGCGGGCAGCGGCGACCGACGGTGCCCCGAATCCTGGGACTCATACGTACCGGAGGTCATCCATGTGCCGCAGGATTCTTACGCTGACGATCGTCGCGCTGGCGATCGCCCCCCCCGTTCAGGCCCAGCAGCCGTTCTCGACCCGTCTGCCTTCCAGCTCCGATACGACCGGGCAGCGCGACGGCGAGCAGGAGTCGCCCGCAGAGATGGAGCGCGCCGAGAACATGCGTCTCGCTCTGGATGAGTTCCTCGTTCTGGTGCCGTTTCGAGCCGAGAAGGAGATCCTCGCAGACATCGAGACGAGCAAGGATGCGGAGGAGAGGGCGAAGTCGGAGAAACGGGAAGCCGAGAGACTGGAACGGCTCGCGCGCGACCAGCTCGAAGCCCAGAAGAGGGAGATCGACGCGATCAAGGCCAGGATCAAGGTGGCGAAGAGCGACGGTCGCGATGCGGATGTGACGATCCTGGAGACCGACAAGAAGCTCGCCGAGGGAGCGAAAGAGCTGCTCGAGAAGAGGCGGGACCTGCGGCGGCGGGAGATCGAGGGCTGGGAGTCGGCTTTCCGACTCGCCGAGGAGACCCGTCGGGCGGCCGAGCTCGAGCTCGAGCTGGCGAGCGCGCGTCAGGAACTGCGATCCCGGGGCGGCGGGGCGAGTGTGGAGCAGCTGCGCCGCCTCGAGCGGAGGGTGAACGAGCTGGAGAAGAGAACCCTCGAGGCCCAGAAGACGCGAGCCGACTGGCGAGGTCGCGTGGCGGACACGGAGGAGGATGTGGTGAGCAGCCGCCTTCAGCTCCTCAAAACGAGGGCGAAGATCGACGCGGGTGGCTGAGCCGGGCTCCCACCTTGGCCGAGCGACCCGAGATCTTTCGAAAGGACGCTCAGCTGCCGCGGGCGACCAGATATCGAAGGCGGGCCACCAGCATCCCGATGGCGACTTCGTTCTTCCCGCCCTCCGGGACGATGATGTGCGCGTGTCTGCGGCTCGGCTCCACGAATTCCAGATGCATCGGTCGCACGGTGAGCTTGTACTGACGAACCACGGACTCCACGGTTCGACCGCGCTTCTTCGTGTCGCGGCCCAGCCGGCGAATGAACCGGATATCCGCGTCCGTGTCCACGAAGACC
Source organism: Candidatus Benthicola sp. (assembly GCF_058719085.1). Lineage (NCBI taxonomy): Bacteria > Pseudomonadati > Gemmatimonadota > Gemmatimonadia > Candidatus Palauibacterales > Candidatus Palauibacteraceae > Candidatus Benthicola > Candidatus Benthicola sp. Next base: position 1,208 of record NZ_JBZQEK010000017.1, on the reverse strand, counting down.
CGGATGTCCATGAGCTCCCGCAGCTCGGCTTCGGCGAGGACCAGTATCCCATCGATGATGATGAGAGGGCGCGGCTCGACTCTGCGCGTCTGAGCCAGCCGTCGGTGCGTCGTGAAGTCGTACTCGGGCACCTCGACCGCCTCCCCGACGAGAAGCCGTCGCACGTGTTCCGCCATGAGCGACGTCTCGAGGCTGTCGGGGTGGTCGTAGTTGATGGCGGCCCTCTGCTCCAGCGTGAGACCCGGATCGTCCCGGTAGTAGGAGTCGTGATGCAGCAGGCTGGCCGACATGGGATCGAGACCTTCCAGAATCCTCCGGACGACCGTGGTCTTGCCGGACCCGCTTCCACCGGCGACGCCGAGCACGACGGGGCGGGGTCGGCCGCTGACCGACGATGGGGTCTTCCGAGCCGTTTCCGAACCGACGTCAGTCGGCTGTCCGGTCATGGCCGCAACCTCCGGGACGATGAGAGAAATGGAAGGATAATGCCTTCGTGTCCGTCTTGCGAAGGAAGACGGCGCAGCCAGGGGAGGGACGGGCCGGGGTGAGCGGAAGGGAACCGAAACCTGCGCGCGCCGGACCCCGCGCGGCCGCCGCGGTGGGCTCGGCGCTCAGCGCCTGGGTGGCGGTGGACGCCCTGCTCGCCAGCGGTATGTGGTGGGGCGGCGCGACGGACCCGGCGTTCTTCTGGTCGTGGGGAGCGCCGTTCGCGGTGGCCTCCGGATACCTCGGGTGGCTCGCCGTGTCGGGCCATCGCCCCGAGTCGCGCAGGAGAGCCCGACTCGGGTGCCTCGGGGCCGCAGTCGCGGGCGGCGCGGCCTTCCTCTCTCTCTTCCTCGCCCGGTCGTTCAGCGATTCCCCGATCCTCAACGGAATCGTCGAGGGACTGCGCTGGTCACCGGCCGTCGCAGCGGCCGGCTTGATCGTTGCGATGCTTCTCGATGCACGGAGAGGTCGGCGCTCCTGAAAGCACCGACCTCCCGATCTCCGATTCGTCCGATCCGCGCCGCTCTCGACCCCGCTACTCGACGATCTGTACCGACCGGACCAGGGGCCCGATCGATGGCCCGCCACCTCCGGGCAGGCCCTGGAACGAAGCGATGTGAGCGTAGGTGCTCTGCTGTCCGGGCGGTCCCGGCGGGCCGGGGACGATGAAGACGCCCATGAAGTCCGCGATCTGGAAGTTCGATTCCGGCCCCTGCTTCGTG
>NZ_JBZQEK010000016.1:0-21463 GCF_058719085.1 Candidatus Benthicola sp. | reverse complement strand
GCACCAGGTCGTGTGGGGCGAGCTGGACTACCTGGTGGTCGATCTGCCGCCCGGCACGGGGGATGCGCAGCTGTCGCTCGTCCAGCTGGTCAAGGTCGATGGGGCCGTCATGGTCACGACGCCGCAGGACGTCTCCGTGGCGGGCGTGCTGAAGGGCATCCGCATGTTCGAGAGCGTGGACGTGCCGGTGCTGGGCGTGGTGGAGAACATGCGCGGCTTCGTGTGTCCCGACTGCGGCTCCACGCACGACCTGTTCGGTTCCGGAGGCGGCGAAGGCCTCGCCGGATCTCTCGGCCTGCCGTTCCTCGGGGCCGTGCCTCTCGGGCTCGCGGTGCGCCAGGAGGGTGACCGGGGCGTGCCCACGGTGGTGGGGCGTCCGGATTCACCCGAGGGTCGGGCGCTCCGGGAGATCGCGGAAGTCGTGGAGTCCCGGGTCGGAGCTCCCGCGGACGGGGACGCCCCGGTCTCCTGAGCGCCGGGCCCCGGGTCGATCCCACGGCCGGCTCCGTCCGGCGGGCGGTTCTCCGTCTGGCGGGACCGGCCGTCGGGGCCACCCTCCTGCAGGGCCTGTTCAACGTCGTCGACACGTTCTGGGTGGGACGGGGCCTGGGCCCGACCGCCCTCGCCGGGGTGAGCACCGCCGGCTTCACCGTATGGGTGCTGCTCTCCATGGCCGAGCTGCCGGCGGTCGGCCTCACCGCGGTGGCCAGCCGGCGGTTCGGAGAGGGCCGGCCGCGCGACGCGGCGGCCTCGGTCTACCAGGCCTTCTGGCTCGGTCTCGGCCTGTCCGTTCTTCTGGGTGCCGCCGGGCTCCTGTGCCTTTCGCCGCTGTTCGCTCTGATGGCGACGCCCGGGGAGGTCACGGTGCAGGGCGCCGGCTACCTGGCCGTGTATCTGGCCGGGGCGCCCGTGGTGTTCAGCTACTTCGTCATGGATGCCGCCTTCCGATCCGCCGGCGACACCCGCACGCCCCTCGTCCTGCTCGCCGTCTCGCTCGGCCTCAACACGATTCTCGACCCGCTGCTCATTCTGGGTCTCGGTCCGTTCCCGAAGATGGGGATCCAGGGAGCCGCGGTCGCCACCGTGCTCACCCGCTCGATCGGCTGCCTGGTCGGTTATCGATGGCTGGTCCGGCGGGGGCTGATCGTCCGTGCGGCGCCGCGACCGCGTCCGGTGCTCCGGATGGGCGCCATCGGTCTGCCGGTGGCCGCCGGAGGGGCGCTGTTCTCCTTCGTGTACATCGTCCTCACGCGCTTCACGGCGGAGTTCGGAACCGCGGCCCTGGCGGCGCTCGGGGTGGGGCACAAGGTGGAGTCGCTCAGCTACATGGTGTGCATCGGGTTCGGGCTGGCGGCCGCGACCGCGGTGGGACAGAATCTCGGGGCGGGATCGAAGGAGCGGGCCGTGCAGTCGGGGCGGGTGGCGACCGGGTACGCGCTCGCCCTCACGGGGCTCCTGGGCCTGGCGTTTCTGCTCGTTCCCGGGCTGTTGATGGGGGTGTTCACTTCGGATCCCGCCGTGATCGCCGCGGGCTCGAGTTATCTCCGCATCGTGGCCGTGGCCCAGCTGTTCATGGCCCTGGAGATCGTGCTCGAGATGGCGATGGAGGGCGCCGGCTACTCGCTCATCCCGTGGATTCCGTCCAGCGTCCTGACGCTGCTCCGCCTGCCGCTGGCCCCGGTGCTCAGCCGGCCGCTCGGACTGGCCGGGATCTGGTGGACGATCAGTGTCACGGCGGTGGGGCGGGGCATCGCGGCCGCGTGGATCTGGAGGCGGCGGCACTGGGTGGAGCGCGAGGTGTGAACGTCGGACGAGATTCGGACCACGGAGGAACCGGATGGCGATCGTGACCCTGATCACGGACTTCGCGACGCGGGACGGGTACGTCGGGGAGATGAAGGGGGTGCTGCTTCGCCGGGCCCCGGACGCCGTCCCGGTGGATGTGACGCACGAGGTGGAGCCGGGCGACGTGGAGCACGCGGCGTGGGTGCTGGGCCGGATCTGGGAGCGCTTTCCACCCGGAACGGTCCACCTCGTGGTCGTGGATCCGGGTGTCGGGGGGCAGCGGCGCGCCGTGGCCGTAGAGCACGCGAGTCGGTGGTTCGTCGGTCCGGACAACGGACTGATCAGCTTCGGCGTCCCGCCCGGGTCGGGCGATGCGTACGCGCTGGATGCGGAGTCCATGGGTCTCGAGCCGGAGAGCGTCACGTTCCACGGCCGGGACCTGTTCGCCCCCGCGGCCGCCTGGCTGGCCGGGGGAGGGGACCCGGGGCGACTCGGAGACGCCATCGAGGCTTCGGAGCTGGTCCGGCTGGATCTCCCCGTCCCGGAGCGCGTGGGGCCTTCCATTCGCGGCCGCGTCCTTCACGTGGACCGGTTCGGAAACCTGATCACGAACGTACCGGGAAGCTGGGTGTCTCCGACGGCCCTCGTCGAGCTGGGAGGTGAGGAGATCTCGGGCCTCCGGTCTCACTACGCGGCCGTCGGCGAGGGGGAGCTCCTGGCTCTCGTCGGCTCGGGCGGAATGCTGGAGGTCAGCGTTCGAAACGGAAGCGCCGCGGTCCGGCTCGGGGCCGGCCGCGGCGCTTCGGTGGGCATTCGCACACACCGGGACTGACGGGTCCGGGGGTCAGGGTGCCCGGCGGACCTCGATGCTTCCAAGGGCGGCCCGGAGTCGGATCTCGAGGCGGTGCGTGGCGGTGTCCCAGTTGGGAGACTGCCAGCCCCCATCCACCCGCTCGAAGCCGGGAGCGTCCAGGTCGGCCAGAAAGCCTCTCTTGGTGAGCCGAACCCCGAGCGCCTCCGGCACGACGAGCTTGAGCGATCCGAGTCCCATCTCGAGGCTCGCGGTGGCGCTCGACGACCACTCCCCGGTGAAGTCGAGCTCCACCTCGCCCACGCCGCCCTTGAAGTCCAGCTCCTGGAAGCGCGCGTTGCCGAGACCCGAGGCGACGAACCGGGCCGCTCCGGCCTTGAGCTCCAGCCGTTCCATGGCGGCCGGATTCGGAGAGCCCACGCGCAGCTCGGTCTCCGAGGCGCCCGTCTCGTAGACGAGCCCGGTGATCGGAATGCCGCCCAGGTCCACGTCGCTGAGCGCCGCGCCGACCCGGAGCCGCAGGTCCGTGGGGACTTCCGAGCTGAGGCCGAGCTCCAGGTAGCCGTGCTCGTCCTCGTCGAGGTCGAAGTCCATGTCTCCATCCTCGCCGAGACCTTCGAAGTCGATCTCGAGCCGCCCGACGTCCCCGTCGACCGTCCAGGAGCGCTCCGGGCGCAGCCGCGCCGCGTCGTATCGGAGCCGCGTATCGTACAGGAGTCCGGATTCCGCCGGCGCGATCCTCAGCTCGCCGGCCACGTACTCCACGTCCACCGTCACCGCGCGGACCCCGTCCGCCTGACGCCGCGCCCGGACCTCCGTCCAATCGGCCTCCTGGGCGGCGAGCGGGGCCGCCCAGCTCAACAGCCCGGCCAGAAGGATCGCCGATCGGGTCGTCACGCTACGCACTGGCCTCTCCTTCCGGTTCGCTGTCGAACGACCCGGAGGTGGAGAACAGATCGTCGAAGTCGGCCGCTCCGCGAGCCCGCCGTCCGCCCGCTCTCGAGATCAGCATCGCGCCGAACCCGGTCGTCAGGGCGGCCCACGTCAGGAGTCCGGCCGCGAAGAACATCAGGCCGCGGACGAACCCGAGCATGCCGCCGAGCAGGTACAGCGCCGACCCGATGGCGAAAGGGGCGAGGAGGAAGAGCAACCCGTTGAACACGTAGTGGTACGAGGTGGCCCGCCGCAGGTTGAAGCGATCCATCCACTTGAAGGGCTGGTCCGCGGCCGCCTCGCCCACCGCGTGGGCGACGGCCAGGTAGCCCGCGGGGATCGCCAGCGCCACGGCGAGGACGAACACCGGGATCACCAGCCAGGTCACGATGCCGACCACCAGCACCAGGAGAGCCGGAAGCACCAGAAGCTGGCCGGCCAGACCGATGCCGAACGACCGGGCCGTGTCGGTGCGCACGACCTCGGCGACGACCTCGAGCCGCGAGCGGAAGAAGTACACCACGATGAACCCGAGGAACGCCAGCGCCAGGAGCCAGACGATCGACGCCATGATGCCGCTGATGGCATGGCCGATGTTGTGCCCTATCGATCCGAAGAAGCCGCGCTCTCCGGAGCGCACGTTCACGTGCACCGGAATGTCGACCTCCGCGGCGAGGTCGGTCGCGATCTCGCCTCGCACGAGTCCCTCCAGATCGCCGGCCAGCAGCGATACGATCTCGCCGGTCACCGTGCCTCCGGCATCGAGGAACTCGCCTCCGACCTGCAGGACATCGCCCTCGATCCGTGCCGACGGGCCCAGCTCGAGTGAGCCGTCCAGCAGGAGCACGTCTCCGTCGACCGTTCCCTCGAGGTCGAGCTCGCCCGAGAGGACCGCCACGTTGCCCGCCACGCGCTGATCGGCGCCGATCGTGTAATCATCGTGCACCAGCAGCGCCAGGTTTTCCTCGAGGTTCCCGACCTGGCCGCCGAGGATCTCGAGCTGCTGGCTCATCAGCTCCGCCCGCCGGGTGAGCTCCGCGATCGATGAGACGGTGCCCGGGGCGATGGCCATCGGGCTGCCCTGCGGAGCGTTCGACGCCGCTTCCTGCACCGCGTCGCCGGCTTCCCCTGCGGCGGCTGCGGCCGTCCGGTTCGATCCCTCCGCCAGCCGGTCGAACAGGGCCTCCAGCTCGGAGGCCGAAGCCGATTCGGCATCGCCGCTGGACGCCGGCTCCCATTCCGCCAGCCGTGTCGTCAGGCCGGCGTCCTCGAACAGGGCGGGACTGGTCAGAAGCGAACGCCAGGAGCGTTCCAGGCTTCCGCCCGGCTCGTAGGCGCCGCTGACCTGGCCGTCGACGATCAGTTCTCCGTCGCGCAGCGTGACGACGCGCGTTCCTCCATCCGCCAGCTCCAGCTCCAGGGTCGCCGCTCCCGCCGTCAGCGATACCTCGCTGCCGGTCACGGTCTCCTGGGCCTCGAGCCCCGGTCCGGCCGGCCACAGAAGGGCTGCGGCCAGGACTGTCATCCACCCACGTCGCATCGTTCTCGAGCTCCTGATTCGCACGTGATTCTCTTCTCCGGTCCCGCGCTTCAGCCGCCGTTCGGGCGAGCGGAGGGGGACATGGTCATGAGGGACAGAAAGATCCGCAGAGCGCCGAGGCCGACGACCGTGAGGGTCGCCACCACGGCGAAGGCCGTGCCGAGCGTCAGCTGCCCGAACGCACCGGCGGCCGCCTCGAGGACTCCCGAACCGTACACGAAGCGGCCCGCCATCATGACGCCGCTCCACAGGACCTCTGTGGCACGCTGGACGAGAAAGGCCGCGACCGTCACCGGAGTCAGCTCCGGATAGCTCGCGATCCACGCCAGGCCCGCGACGACCGCCGCCGTGACCCCCGCCAGGGCGCCCGCCGTGGCCAACCGGTGTGTCCGGATGGCCTGCCTCGCCCGCACCCTCCACGGCACCGGCAGCCGCACCCGCCGCATCACCCGGTCGGAGAAGCCGATGGCGGGCGCCAGCACGGCGAGCGCCTGAAGCGTCTCGTGCAGGGCCCTCAGCTCCTCCACCTCTCGGCGGCACCGCGCGCACTCGGAGGCGTGCGCGGAAGCCCGGGCCGGAAGACGTCGCTGGCTCGTGATGGCCAGAGACTCCAGCTCCTCGGCTCGCAGGTGCTTTCGGATTTCGCGGTTTTCTGCGTTCATTCTACGGTTCACTCCTTCGTTCCCCTCGCTCTACGCGGTCCGGCGCGCGGGAGTTTCACCCTCGGGTCAGTCCGGCGCCGCTCCGCCGTGCACGTCCTCGAGCATCTCCCGCAACTCCCGTCGGGCACGGAAGATGTACGTCTTCACCGTGCCGAGCGGCACGTCCATGATCTCGGCGATCTCCTCGTATGGACGGTCCTCGACGTGCCGGAGAAGGATCGCGGTGCGGTAGTCGGGCCGGAGGCGGGCGATCGCCTCTTCGAGCGTCCCGGCCAGCTCGCGCGCCTCCACGACGTCCTCGGGGCTCTCCTCCTCGGACTCGAGGGTCAGCGACGTGGCTTCCTGGCGATCCGGGGTCACCGCGTCCGGCGAGCCGTGCATGGAGATCGTCTTCACCCGCTTCTTCCGCAGATGGTCGACGGTGAGGTTGTACGCGATCTTGAACAGCCAGGACGAGAACTTGTACGAGCGGTCGTAGCGGCCGAGGTTGTTGAAGGTGCGTACGAAGACCTCCTGCGTGAGGTCCTCCGCCAGCTCGCGGTCCCGCACCATCCGGTACACGAGCGAGAACACGGGGCGCTCGAACCTCTCCACGAGCTCGCGGGCGGCGCGCTCGTCGCTCTTGAGGCACAGGCGGACCAGCTCCTGGTCGCTGCGCTCTCCGTAGCTCAACCGACTTCTCCGTCTATGGGCCGCCCCTGCGTTGCTGATCCGTTTGGCCCGCCATAACGTGGGCGCAAGCTAGAGTCCGGCGGTCCGACCGGACAACGGCTGGCGCTGCCGGCCACCAACCGTTTTCCGGGACGACGCATGCCCTTCGAAGACCTGAGCGAGTTCGCATCCGCCCTCGAGCGAGCCGGAGAGCTCGTCCGTATCACGCGGCCCGTCCGCGTCGAGCTGGAGATCACGGAGATCGCCGACCGGTGCATGAAGAGCCCGGGAGGCGGCCCGGCCCTGTGGTTCGAGAGGCCCGTCCTGCCGGACGGATCGGAATCGCGCGTCCCGCTCATGATCAACATGTTCGGCAGCGAACGTCGCATGGCGATGGCGCTCGGCGTGGAGCGGCTCGAGGACGTCTCCGACCGCATACGCGACCTGCTGGAGATGAAGCCGCCCGGCGGCCTCAAGGAGAAGCTCCTCCTCATCCCGCATCTGGCCGAATTCGCCCGCTTTCCGCCGAAGCGCGCCCGGGGGAGACCGCCCTGCCAGCACACGGTGCTCCGGGGCGACGAGGTGAACCTCGAGAGCCTGCCGCACCTGCTCTGCTGGCCGGAGGACGGGGGCCGGTACATCACGCTGCCGCAGGTGATCTCCCGGGACCCCGACACCGGGCGGCGGAACGTGGGCATGTATCGCATCCAGGTCCTCGGACGCGACCGTCTCGCCATGCACTGGCAGCGCCACAAGAGCGGGGCGGCGCACTGGCGGGAGATGGCCGAGCGAGGCGAGCGCATGCCGGTGTGCATCGCCCTCGGCGGGGACCCGGCGTGCGTCTACTCCGGCAGCGCGCCCCTGCCGCCGAACATCGACGAGTACCTGTTCGCGGGATTCCTCCGCCGGACGCCGGTTTCGCTGGCCGAAGCGGTCACCAGCGACCTCGAGGTGCCGGCGGACGCCGACATCGTGATCGAGGGGTGGATCGATCCGTCGGAGGACCTGGTCACCGAGGGCCCGTTCGGCGATCACACCGGGTTCTACTCGGAGGCCGACCTCTACCCGGCCGTCCACGTCGAAGCGATCACCATGCGGGAGAAGCCGGTGTATCCGGCCACCATCGTCGGCCGGCCTCCGATGGAGGACTTCTGGCTCGGGTATGCCACCGAGCGGATCTTCCTGCCCCTGCTGCAGATGACGTCGCCCGAGGTGGTGGACTACCACATGCCGCCGGAGGGCATCTTCCACAACCTCGTCTTCGTGTCGATCCGCAAGGACTATCCGGGCCAGGCGTACAAGGTGATGCAGGGGCTGTGGGGGCAGGGCCTGATGTCGCTGGCCAAGGTCATCGTGGTGGTCGACGACTGGGTGGACGTCCGGAACGTGCCGGAGGCGTGGTGGGTGGCGCTCAACAACATCGATCCGGAGCGCGACGTGATGTTCACTCGCGGGCCGATCGACGTGCTGGATCACGCCTCCCGATCGTTCACCTTCGGGTCCAAGATGGGCATCGACGGGACGAGGAAGTGGCCGGAAGAAGGGTTCGACCGGAACTGGCCCGAGGTGATCGAGATGGACCCGGCCGTGCGCGCCGCGGTGGACGCCCTGTGGCCCGACCTGGGGATCGAGCTTCCTTGAGCGCAGCCCCGTCGCGGGCCCTCCGCTACGCCCGCTTCGTCAAGCTCGAGCACACCGGGTTCGCGCTTCCGTTCGCCCTCGTCGGGGCGATCCTCGCTTCCTACCGCTACCCCGTCACCCCCGGGCACATCGTGTGGATCGTGGTGGCGTTCACGGCGGCCCGGTTCGCGGCCATGGCGTTCAACCGGGTCGTCGACCGGGAGTTCGACGCCCGCAACCCGCGCACCGCGGGCCGGGAGATCCCGAGCGGGGCCATCTCCGTCCGGGAGGCGAAGGTCTCCGTGGTCGTGGCCTCGCTCGTGTTCATCGCGGCGGCCGGCATGCTGAACCCTCTGTGCCTCGCCCTCTCCCCGGTGGCCCTCGCCGCGGTGCTGGGATACAGCTACGCGAAGCGCTTCACCTCCGCGACGCACCTCATCCTCGGGCTGGCCGACGGCATAGCGCCAGCGGCCGGATACCTGGCCATCGCCGGAGAGTGGAGCGATCCGTGGCTGCTGCTGCCGATTCTCACCCTCGCGGTGGGGCTGTGGATCGGCGGTTTCGACATCCTCTACTCGCTGCAGGACGTGGAGACCGACCGCCGGCTCGGCCTCCATTCCATCCCGGCCCGGTACGGGGTCCGCTGGGCCCGCTGGTCGGCGGCGGCGTTCCACGCCGGTACCGTCGTGTGCCTGCTGGCCGTCCCGATCCTGCTTCCCGAGCTCGGGGCGGGATACATGGCGGCGCTCCTCGTCACCACCGCCCTTCTGGGAGTGGAGCACGGCCTGGTGGATCCCGGAGCCCCCGAGTCGATTCACCACGCCTTCTTCACCATCAACGTGTGGATCGCGTCCGCATTCGCCCTTCTGGTACTGCTCGACCGTATACTGTAGGCCGTAGAACGCCGGCGGCGCCGCGGCCGCGGCGCCGCGAATCGGCGGAAGCCTGACGCCGGAGCCACTGGACACCGAGGACACGGAGGCCGGGAGCATGAGCGGAAAGCGCTGGATCGTGGGGGTCACCGGAGCGTCGGGGGCGCCCTACGGCGTGCGTCTGCTCCGTGCCCTCGTGGAGCTGGGTGTGCCCGCGGACGTGATCGTGTCGGATCACGGCTGGCGACTCTTCGCCCACGAAACGGGGGTCCGGGACCAGGCGGAGCTCCTGGAGCGCATCGGAGGGCCGGGTGAGCTCCGCTTCTACGACAACGGCGATCGGGGGGCGAGACCGGCCTCGGGATCGGCCCGGTACGCCGGGCTCGTGCTGTGTCCCTGCTCGATGGGCACGCTCTCGGCGATCGCTCACGGCAACTCCCGCAGCCTGGTGGAGCGGGCGGCCGACGTGACCCTCAAGGAGCGCCGGAAGCTGATCGCCGTGGTGCGCGAGACGCCGCTCTCGGCGATTCACCTGGAGAACCTGCTGGCCCTGGCCCGTCTCGGGGGCGTGATCCTGCCGGCCTCGCCGGGGTTCTACCACGAGCCCGCCGGGGTGGACGATCTCGTGGACTTCGTGGTCGCCCGGGTCCTCGATCACATGGAGGTGGAGCACGCGATCGGGTACCGCTGGACCGGCGAAGAGGAAGCGGGTGCCTGACGCGCGGGTGGGCCTCGTCAGCGACACCCACGGCTGGCTGCGGCCGGAGCTGTTCCGGGCGCTCGATGGGGTGGACCGGGTGGTCCACGCGGGAGACGTGGAGGACCCTGAGCACCTCCGGGACCTCGAGGCCATCGCTCCTCTCACCGCGGTGGCCGGGAACGTGGACGGGCCCGGGGTCCGATCCGTGGCCCCCGAGCAGGCATCGATCGTGGTGGCCGGGGTCCGCTTGGCGGTGATCCACGGCCACCAGGTGCACCCCGACTACGAGCGCCTCGTCCGGCGCTTCCCGGACGCCCGGGTCATCGTCCACGGACACACGCACGTCCCGCGCTCCCTCGAGGTCGGCGACGTCCTCCTGGTGAATCCCGGGGCCGCGGGTCGTGCGCAGAAGGGTCATCGGCCGAGCGTGGCGATCCTGGAGATCTCCGGCGGCCGGGTGGCCGTGCGGTACGTGACGCTGGATGCCGGGTCCGGATCGGACTGACGGTCTTCCCGGTCAGGCCTGGCAGCGAGGGCAGTAGTACGTGCTGCGCCCGGCCTGCACGATCCGCTCGATCGCATGGCCGCAGCGGCGGCAGGGCTCCCCTTCGCGGCCGTACACCCGCAGCCGGGTCTGGAACGTGCCGGACCGTCCGTTCACCGCCCGGTAGAGGCTGAACGTCGTCCCGGCGTCGTCGATGGCTTCCCGGAGGACCGCCCGCACCGCGCGGTGCAGTCTCCGAACTTCCGAGACATCCAGGCCCCGGCCGGGCCGGCGCGGATCGACCGCGGCACGGAAGAGCGCCTCGGACGCGTAGATGTTCCCCACGCCGGCGAGGCGACGCTGGTCCAGCAGGGCGTTCTTCACCGGTGCCCGCGTATCCGCCAGCGCCTCCCCGAGGTGGGCGGCGCGGAAGCTCCGGTCGAGCGGCTCAGGGCCGAGGCGAGCCGCTTCCTCCTTCCAGCGTTCGCCGCTCAGGAAGCGGAAGCCGCCGAGCCTGCGCATGTCGTCGTAGAACAGCGTCCGGCCATCGTCGAGGGCCAGGTGGGCCGCGACGTGCCGGAACTCGGTCGGGTCGGGTGGATCCACCGACAGGACGAAGCGGCCGCTCATGCGGAGCTGGACCTGGAGGACGGCGGCCCCGTCCAGGTGAAACAGGAGGTACTTGCCGCGACGGCCGACCGCTTCGATGCGCCGTCCGACGACCTGTCCCGGCAGGGAGTCGGCGTCGGAGGGGGGCAGCACGATGTCCGCGTGGACGAGCCGGACATCGGTCACGGTGCGGCCGGTGATCTCCGGCTCCAGGTCGCGGCGGATCGTCTCGACTTCCGGAAGTTCCGGCATTCGCGCGTCCGTCAGGAACCGGAGAGAGAGATCTCCGAGTGGCCGATGTCGGAACGCCAGGCCGCGCCCTCGAAGCGAATGCGGGCCGCCGCCTCCCGACTTCGAGCCGCGGCTTCCGCGAGGTCCGCGCCGAGGCCGGTGACCCCCACGACCCGTCCGCCGGCCGTGACCAGTTGCCCGTCCCGCAGCGCGGTGCCCGCGTGATACACCCGGACCTCGCTCGAATCGAGATCCTCCGGGAGCTCCATCGGCACCCCCTTCGGGTACGGCCCCGGATACCCGTCGCTCACCACGACCGTGACCAGGGCGGCCCCGGGGACCCGGTCCGCGGACCAGCCCTCGGCGCTCTCGCCTCTCGCGATCGCCGCCATCGGCTCGATCAGCGAGGCACCCGTCAGCGGCAGCACGACCTGCGCCTCGGGGTCGCCGAGCCGGCAGTTGAACTCGACCACCTTGGGGCCATCCGGCGTGAGCATCAGACCGGCGTACAGGAACCCGCGGTACGGACAGCCTCTCTCCGCCAGCCCCTCGAGAATGGGGACGGCCACCTCGGCCCGGACCCGCTCCACCAGCTCCGGCGTCCCATCGGCCACCGGCGCGTACGCCCCCATCCCTCCGGTGTTCGGCCCGCGGTCTCCCTCGTACCGGCGCTTGTGGTCGCGCGAGGTCACCAGCGGGAGCGCGTTCTCGCCGTCGCAAAGGAAGAAGACGGACAGCTCCTCGCCCGGCATGAACTCCTCGATCACCACCTCGCGGCCCGCTTCGCCGAACCGGTCTTCGAGCAGCATCTCGCGAAGCGCCGAGAGCGCGAGCTCGCGCGACGGGGCCACGATGGCTCCCTTGCCGGCCGCCAGCCCCGAGGCCTTCACGACGATCGGCGGCTCGAGCCCGGAGACGAATCGCGCTGCGCCGTCGAAGTCCGTGAAGATCTCGAACCCGGCCGTGGGCACGCTGCAGTCGCGCATGAGCTGCTTCGAGAAGGCCTTGGAGGACTCGATGCGAGCCGCCGCGGCCGAGGGCCCGAACAGCGGGAGACCTTCCGCCTCGAACACTTCCGCGATGCCGTCGGCGAGCGGCTGCTCCGGTCCCACCACCGTCAGGTCGACGGACCGCTCGGCCGCGAACGCGGCCAGTCCGGTGAGATCCGAGGCGGGAATGGGGACGTTGGTGGCCGGCCCTTCGGTGCCGGGGTTACCGGGCGCCACGTAGATCGAGGCACCGGGATCGTCCCGCCGCAGCTTCACGGCGATGGCGTGTTCCCGGCCCCCGCTTCCGACGATCAGGATGTTCATGCGGACAGGATGTCACCGGGTGCGGCGGGCCGCCACCCGGGGCGGTCGGCCACCCCGGGGAGGCGACCGCCCCGGTCAGCTCTTCTTGCCGCCGCGCCAGGCATCGGTGAACCGCGTCTTGAGCCGGTCCACCGTGGCGTCGATCTCGTCGAAGATCTCGTGCGCCGCGTCGGTGTAGCCCTGCATCGCCTCGGCGAGGTCCTCGCGGTACGAACGCGTATCCTCTTCCGAGCGCCGCGCGTATTCGCCCCGCAGGATCTGCTCGTAGGCCCCGCTGTCGATCCAGTCCCGGAGCTCCGCCACCCGCACCACCGAGAAGGGGTGCGTGGCCCCGATCGCGTTGAGGACCTTGTACACGGAGTCGAGCAGGTCTCCGCCCTCGCGGTACTCCTCCGACTGGGCGATGAACTCGTCGAGGTCCAGGGTCTCGCCCCGGGTGCCCCCCGCCAGCTTCATCAGGCTGCTCATCACGACCTGCTCGTCCTGCACGCCGAGCAGCGCCGCCCGGTCACAGGACAGCTCCGACTTGCGGTACCACTCGAGCAGGGCCCACAGAATCGGCAGGAGGGCCAGCCCGGCGATCGGGTACCGGAACACGGCGAGACGCATGATGAGCAGGAGAAGCGTGCGATAGAGCACGTGCCCGCTCAGGATGTGTCCGACCTCGTGGGCCAGCACCGCCTCGACCTCGTCGTGATCGAGCACCTCGAGCATCGACGAGTTCAGGACGATGAACGGCTCGCTCATCCCCACCGCGCCGGCGTTGACCACCGGGGTCTGCGAGACGTAGACCTCCGGCACCGTCTCCAGGTCGAGCACCTCGCACACCCGCAGGGTGCGCTCGTGGATCCACGGATACTGCTTCTCCGAGACGCGGACCGCGTTGGCCTTGAAGGCCAGACGAATGGCCCTCTCCCCGAACATCCCGAAGATCTTGCGGAGGGCGAGATCGAAGCCGGGCACCTTGCGGAGCGCGTTGAGCGCCGCCCGGTCGGCCGGGTGCTCCCAGGCCCGGGAGCTGATCTCCGTGAGGATGCGGCGCTGGAATCCGCCTCCGCCGGACGTCACGTCCTGTCTGCCGCCGTTCTGGTCCATGCCGTTCTCATCCATATCGTCGCTCCGTGCGTCGGGAGGGGTTCGTTTCGCTTCAATCGGTACGCGGGGCGCCGCCCCGCGGTTTCACGCCGGCCAGCGCCCGGTCGAGATCGGCGACGAGATCCTCGACGTCCTCGACCCCGACCGAGAGTCGCACGAGGCCGTCGGTGAGTCCCATGGCCCGTCGGCGCTCCTCCGGCACCGAGGCGTGCGTCATGCGCGCCGGGACCGAGATGAGGCTCTCGACGCCGCCGAGGCTCTCCGCCAGCGAGAAGACCCGGGTGCCCGAGGCCAGCGCCTCGGCCCGCTCGGCCGTGCCCATGTCGAGGGTGATCATACCCCCGAAATCGCGCATCTGGCGGCGGGCCAGCTCGTGCTGCGGGTGCGACACCAGGCCGGGATAGAGCACCCGATCCACGACCGGGTGGGCATCGAGGTGGTCGGCGACCGCCCGCGCGTTCGCGCAGTGCGCCTCCATCCGGAGGTGCAGCGTCTTGGTCGCCCGGAGCACCAGCCAGCAATCGAGCGGGCCCGGCACGGCGCCGGTGGCCATCTGCTGGTACCGCAGACGCTCGGCCTGCTCGTCCGAGCGCACCACGACGGCGCCGCCGATCACGTCGCTGTGCCCGTTGAGGTACTTCGTCGTCGAGTGCACCACGACGTCGGCTCCGAGCTCCAGGGGGCGTTGCAGGTACGGGGTGGCGAAGGTGTTGTCCACCACGAGCAGGGCGCCCGCCGACCGGGCCAGCTCCGCCCCGAGCGCCAGGTCGGTGATCCGCATGAGCGGGTTCGTGGGCGTCTCCAGGAAGACCAGGCGGGTGTCCGGCCCGATGGCCGCTTCGAGCGCCTCCGGATCCGAGGTGTTGACGTAATCGAACCGGACTCCGTAGCGCTCCCAGAACCGGAACAGCCGCTCACTTCCCCCGTACAGGTTGTCACCGCATACGACCCGGTCGCCCGCCGCCAGATTCGCCTTCAGGATCGCCTCGATCGCGGCGAGGCCGGACGCGAAGGCCATTCCGTGCGACCCTCCCTCGAGCGCCGCCAGGTTCCCCTCGAGCGCGGTCCGGGTCGGATTGGTGACCCGGGCGTACTCGTGCCCGCCCCGGGGCCGGGCCACACCGTCCTGCACGTACGTGGAGGTGAGAAACAGGGGCGTCATGATCGCTCCCGTCACCGGGTCCGGCGCCTGGCCCGCGTGCACCGCCCGCGTGCCGAACCCGCGTTCTTCTGACTCCATGCAACGGCCTCCGTGGGTTTCTGGGATCAGGAACGCCCCAACATACGGGGCGCCGTCGCGGCCGTCGAACCGGTTGAGCGGGAGATGAGCGGCAGACCGTATCCCTCCTCTCATGGATTCGATCGACGTCGTACCGGGCCGGGCCGCGCATCGTCTCTACTGCCACTTCGTGTGGCCCACCCTGGGCCGCATCCCCCTCATTTCGCCCGACGTCGCGGCGGTCGTGGAGCGCCACGTGATCACGCTGTGTCGACGCCTGGACGCCGAGCCGGTGTGCGTGCGGGCCTTTTCGGACCGCCTGCACCTCCTGCTGCGGATGAAACCCGGTCATGCGCCAGGAACACTGGCCTCCCGGCTGAAGGGGGGCTCCGAGGCCGCACTTCAGTCGTCCGGTCACACGTTGCGCTGGGGCCGCGGATACGCCGCCGCGACCGTCTCGGGCTCCGAGGTGCGCGCCGTGATGCGCCGGATTCACCGGCTGGCCGACCACCCCCTGTCCGGAAGCCCGCCAGGCCGGTCGCATCCCCGAGGCCGGAGGTCGGCGTGGGTCGATCGTCGCCGTGGCGGCGCACCCGCCGACTTCGTTGACGCCCATCCGCCGGAGCGGTAAGCTTTTCGCCCTGCGGCCCACCCTTTGCAGACCCACCTGCGGGAACGTGCCGACTAGCGGTGCACATCCTTGTCACGGGCGGAAGAAGACTTGACAGAACAGGCTCCCTTCATCGTATCGGCTTCCGGAATCCGGGGGGTCGTGGGGTCCACCATGACGCCGGAGGTCGCGGCGCGTTACGGCGCCGCCTTCGGGCGGGTATTGAGGGAACGCTCTCCGTCCGGAGATCGGAACGCCTACGTCATCGTCGGGCGCGACTCGCGGACTTCGGGGGAGCTCCTCACCGGAGCCGCTGCGGCGGGACTCCGGGCCGCCGGCGTGTCGGTGAGGGACGCCGGGATCGCTCCGACGCCGACCCTTCTCCTGGCCGTCCGCGACGACGCGCGTGCGATCGGCGGCCTGGTGCTCACCGCGTCGCACAATCCGATTCAGTGGAACGGGCTGAAGCTGGCGACCTCGGACGGCGGCTTCGTCAGCCCCGAAACGGGGCGCGAGGTGCAGCGGCGGTTCGAGGAGGGCCCGCAGCTGGCGGACTGGAGCGAGCTGGGCGGCGGCGGAACGCTGGATGGCGTGGCGGAGCGCCACATCGCCCGCATCCTCGCGTTGCCGATCCTGGACCCGGACGCGGTGCGCCGGCGCGCGCCCGTCGTGGCCCTCGACTGCGTGCACGGAGCCGGGGGAGCCGTCCTTCCGGAGCTGCTCGATCGACTGGGTTGCCGGGTGACCGGGATCGGCCTCGAGACCGATGGACTGTTTCCGCGGGATCCGGAGCCGGTGCCGGCCAACCTCGGTGAGCTGTGCGACCGGGTGCGCTCCACGGGGGCCGAGATCGGAATGGCGGTGGACCCCGATGGCGACCGCCTCGCTCTGGTCGACGGTTCCGGGACCCCGGTGGGAGAAGACTGGACCCTCGCCCTCGCGGCCGAGTACCTGCTGGGGCGCACCAGGGGACCCGTGGTGACGAATCTGTCGTCCAGCCGGTCCATACAGGATGTCGCCGAGCGCGCGCAGGTCCCGTTCCACCGATCGCCGGTGGGGGAGGCGCGCGTGGCGGCGAAGATGCGCGAGGTCGGGGCCGTGGTGGGCGGTGAGGGCAACGGCGGAGTGATGCTGCCCGATCTCAATCTGACGCGCGACGCGGCCATCGCCGCCGCGCTGGTGCTGAGCCTGCTCGCCGAGCGGGACTCCACGCTCGAGGAGATCATGGACGGGCGCACGCGCTACCACGTGGTGAAGCGGAAGGTCGAGAGAGCGGGCCAGGACCTGACCGCCCTGTACGGCCGTCTGCGGCGGGCGGTCCCCGGAGGCGCGATCGAAAATACCGAGGACGGGTTGCACCTAGAGTGGCCGGGAGCCCGCGAGTGGCTGCACGTCCGCCCGTCCGGGACGGAGCCCATCCTGCGGATCATCGCGGAAGCCCCGGACGCCGACCGGGCCGCCGATCTGGCCGACCTGGCGGGGCGCAGCCTGATCGAGGGAGCGACCTGACCGATGTGCGGAATCGTAGGCTACGTCGGTCCGCGCGCGGCACAGCCGCTGATCCTGGAAGGGCTCCGCCGCCTCGAGTACCGGGGCTACGACTCGGCCGGAATCGCGACCGTCCACGACGGGGCGCTGGAGATTCGCAAGGCGGCGGGGAAGATCTTCGAGCTGGAGCGCCGCCTCGAGGAGGCGCCGCTCTCCGGGTCCACCGGGATCGGCCACACCCGCTGGGCGACCCACGGCGCTCCGACCACGGCCAACGCGCACCCGCACACCGGAACGGACGGGCGCATCGCCCTCGTCCACAACGGGATCATCGAGAACCACGCGGTCCTGCGCGCCAAGCTCGAGCAGCTCGGTCGCCGGTTTCGATCGGAGACCGACACCGAGGTGCTGTGTCACCTGATCGAGCATCTGTTCGAGGGCAACCTCGAGGAAGCGGTGGCGGAGGCGCTGTCGCACGTCGAGGGCGCGTACGGGATCGCCGTGGTCCACGCCGACGACCCCGGGAAGGTCGTGGTGGCCCGCATGGGATCGCCTCTGCTGATCGGGGTGGGCGAGAACGGCGAGCGGGAGATGTTCGCCGCCTCCGACGTGGCGGCCATCGTGCGTCACACCCGGAAGGTCGTCTATCTGGACGAAGGCGAGCTCGCCGTGCTCAATCCGGACGGCTACTCGCTCCTCGACATCTCCGACGTCCGGCACGGCGCCGATCCGCGGCGGGTCGACCGGGAGGCGAGCCGGGTCGACTGGGACCTCGCCCAGATCGAGCGGGGCGGCTACGAGCATTTCATGCTGAAGGAGATCTTCGAGCAGCCGGACACGATCCGTGACGCCATGCGCGGCCGGCTGCTGGAGGAGGAGGGGACCGCAAAGCTGGGCGGCCTGCTTCCGCTCGAAGACGTGCTCGACGGGGTGCGACGCATCGTGATCACGGCGTGCGGCACCAGCTGGCACGCGGCGCTCGTCGGCGAATACATGATCGAGGAGTACGCGCGGATTCCGGTGGAGGTCGAGTACGCGTCGGAGTTCCGGTACCGGCGCCCGATCCTCACCGAAGGCACGCTGGTGATCGCGATCTCCCAGTCCGGCGAGACCGCGGACACGCTTGCGGCCATGCGGGAGGCGCGGTCGCGCGGCGCGCCGATCATGGGGATCGTCAACGTGGTCGGCTCGACGATCGCCCGAGAGACGGACGGCGGCGTCTACATCCACTCCGGGCCCGAGATCGGGGTCGCCTCGACCAAGGCGTTCACCGGTCAGCTGACCGTGCTGGCCCTGTTCGCCCTCTACCTGGCCCGAAGGCGCGGGATGTCGGTGCTCGAGGGCCGCGAGATGGTCGCGGCCCTGAACGGGCTGCCGGACCTCGCCCGGCTCGCGCTCGAGCAGTCCGACGCCGTCGAGAGCCTGGCGCGGGCGTACGCCGAGCACGCGAACTTCCTCTACCTGGGCCGCGGATACAACTTCCCGGTCGCCCTCGAAGGCGCGCTCAAGCTGAAGGAGATCAGCTACATCCACGCCGAAGGGTATCCGGCCGCCGAGATGAAGCACGGCCCGATCGCGCTGATCGACCGGAACATGCCGGTCGTGTTCATCGCTCCCTCCGACTCGGTGTACCACAAGGTGGTCAGCAACATCGAGGAGGTGAAGGCGCGGGGGGGCAGGGTGATGGCGATCGTGTCCGACGGCAACGACGACCTGGCCGAGAAGGTGGACCACATCATCCGCGTCCCGGCCACGATCGAGATGCTGCAACCGCTCCTCACGGTGATCCCGCTGCAGCTTCTCGCGTACCACATCGCCGTCCTCCGGGGGTGCGACGTCGACCAGCCCCGCAACCTCGCGAAGAGCGTGACGGTCGAGTAGCTCCGGGGTATCGCGCTTCGGCAGGTCGGCATAGCTTGGCGCGCCGCGAGAGGCCCTGCGAACACCCCGGAAGAAGAGCAAGACGGATATGCGACATACGGTGAGATCGGCGGTCGACCGGCGGGTCCGACTCGGCGCTTCCGGGGCGCGGTTCGTCCGGTGCCGTCGCGCCGTCGCCCTCCTCGTCGCCGTCGCCCTCCTCGCGGCGCCCCGGGCCGCGATCGCTCAATACACGCTCGAGGCGTCGAACGGGGATACCCTGAGCTTCGATGCGCAGACCCTTCGGACCATGATGGACACGGCGCGCGCCCTGTGGAACGACCTGGAGACCGACCCCAACGTCCTGTACTACACTCCGGGCCCCAACCTGGCCCCCCGCCAGCCCGTGCGGGAGAACGACCCCGGCGCCGCCTACCCGTGGAACGCCGTGACCGTGATGAGTGACTCGACCATCGACGTCCTGAGTCTTCCGGCCAACCTGCGCGAGGCGGATCGGGCCTACTACAACTATGCCGTTCAGCGTATGCGGGTGGTGCGCGGCGCCGACCCGGACGTCCCGTGCGATTCCATCCTGGCGCTCGAGGAGAGGGTCGTGGACTCGTTCATCGACGGCTGGATCGTCTCCCGTACGCTGTACGGCGGGCCAGCCTTCGGTCCGCTCGACGAGCTGGTGTTCGCTCGCCGGGACGGACTGATTCGACCTCTGCTGGCCAGCCAGAGAGACCCCCAGGTGGGGGCGTGCGCGGGCCAGTGGGCCGAGGAGAACCCGGACCGGATGCGCGCATACGAGGCGTGGAGGAAGGAGCGGTTCCCGACGCCCCTCGAGAGCGGGGAGGAGGGGGCGCCGCCGGACTCCGTGGCGCCGGTGATCGCGCCCGCCGATTCCGCCGCGCCGCCCGCCGAGACCACCGGTACGCCACGGCCGGAGAGCTCGCGACGATGACGCTGCGCCTGTTCGACACGCGCGCCCGTCGCGTTGAGGCCTTCGAGCCCCTCGAGTCCGGGCACGTCCGGATGTACACCTGCGGGCCGACCGTCTACGACCGCGCCCACATCGGCAACTTCCGGGCGTTCACCTGGGAGGACCTGCTGCGTCGCTACCTCGTGTGGCGGGGATATCGCGTCACCCAGGTGATGAACCTGACCGACGTCGATGACCGGACGATCCAGGCGGCGGTCGACCGGGGCGTAGGGCTGGAGGACGTGACGGCCCCGGTGGTCGAGGCCTTCTTCGAGGATTGGGAGACGCTGGGCCTGCAGCCCGTGGAGCACAATCCGCGCGCCACGGAGCACGTTCCCCAGATGATCGAGCTGATCCGCCGGCTCGAGGAACGGGGCCTGACGTACGAGAAGGACGGCTCGGTCTATTTCGCCATCGACCGGTTCCCCGGGTACGGTCGCATGGCCAACATCGATCCGGAGAGCCTGCGGGGCGGAGGACGGGTCGAGGGCGACGAGAACTACTCGAAGGAGAACCCGCGGGACTTCGTGCTCTGGAAGGGAGGCGACCGTGGCCACGAGGGTGAGGTGGCCGTGTGGGAGTCTCCGTGGGGGCCGGGGCGGCCCGGCTGGCACCTCGAGTGCTCGGCCATGGCGATGGAGTATCTCGGAGAGACGCTCGACATTCACACGGGAGGCGTGGACAACGTCTTTCCGCACCACGTGAACGAGATCGCCCAGTCGGAGGGCGCCACCGGAAAGCCCTTCGCGCGCTTCTGGCTGCACGCGGAGCACCTGCTGGCCGAGGGCGAGAAGATGTCCAAGTCGCTGGGCAATTTCTATACGCTCGAGTCCCTGCTGGAGCGGGGCTACCGTCCGTCCGCCATCCGATACCTCCTGCTCAGCGCCCATTACCGCTCCCAGTTGAACTTCACCCTCGAGGGTCTGAAGGACGCCGATCGCGCGGTGGCCCGGCTGTACGAGCTGAAACGGCGGCTGGCGGAGACGGATCCGGACCCCGCGGCCACCTCCGGCGACCCGTCGACGCGCACCGCGATCGGCATCGCGGACCGGTGGAAGGAGGACTTCACGGCGGCGCTCGACGACGATCTGAACGCCAGCGACGCGCTCGGCGCGACCTTCACGATGGTCCGGGAGGCGAACGCCGCGCTGGACCGGTCGGAGGGCCTGTCCCACGAAGGACTCGCGGCGCTTCGGGCGGCGCTCGACGACTTCGACGCCGTGTTCGGGGTTCTGTCCCTTCGGCAGCGGGAGGAGACGGAGGGATCGGCCGAGCTCGAGGCGTGGGTGGAGGAGCGGATCGAGGCTCGGGCGGAGGCCCGGGCGGCCCGCGACTTCGCCGCCGCCGATGGGATTCGCGACGAGCTCCTCGAACGGGGGATCGCGCTGGAGGACGGACCCTCGGGAACCCGCTGGAAGCGGCTCTCCCGGGCCGACTGAGCCGCGCCCGCCGTCGGCCGTCCGGCTCGGTTGACGGATCCTTCATCCGCCCATATGTTGGCGGTCTGATTTCGCTGACGTAGCTCAACCGGTAGAGCACCGGATTTGTAATCCGGAGGTTGTGGGTTCGAGTCCCACCGTCAGCTCAGTGACGCGTTCGCCGGGGTCGCCCCAGGCAGGCCTAACCGGAGAGACGACGTTCCCAACGGCCCTTGAATCGGGATCTCCCGCGAGGGCCGTATGATTGGGGTGGGGTACCGAAGCGGCCAAACGGAGCAGACTGTAAATCTGCCGGCGAATGCCTACGGAGGTTCGAATCCTCCCCCCACCATCGGTGGCATCCGGGGATACCGGCACGACGGCGACACCCAGAGAGAACAGAGCAGGATTGAACGGCACGGCAGCCCGCCGCGCATAACAGGAGAACGGCAGGATGGCGAAGCAGAAGTTCGAGCGGACGAAGCCGCACGTGAACGTGGGAACGATCGGTCACGTGGACCACGGGAAGACGACGCTGACGGCGGCGATCACGGAGGTACAGGCGGCGAAGGGTCTGGCG
>NZ_JBZQEK010000015.1:0-1916 GCF_058719085.1 Candidatus Benthicola sp. | reverse complement strand
CCCGTTTTCGGCCTCTGAGGATCGCGCGAGGGGTGTTTCAGGGGGTTCGGAGGTCGAAGGGGTCGCAACGAAGCGCGGACGGAGGATAGGCGCGGGGCGAGGCCTGGCCGAGACCCGAACCATGAGTGGTCGCGGAGTCGACGACACCTGCACCCCGAAATCCGTCAATCCCCCTTGTGACAGTTCGGCCGCACTCGGCCGTACTCTGCACTCGGCTGCACTCAGCCGCACTCGGCCGGTCGGGTGTCCGTCCGCCATCCCTGTTCCAGCGGCGGCGCCCGGCGGCGGAACTCGCCCCCTCGCTTGACAACCTCCCGACCGTTTGGCGTTAATGGCCGGAACGATCGGTCCGGACTGCGTCCGATCGCAGCGGCGCCGGGTCGGCCACGGGGCTGCCCGACCGCCCCGGGGACGGAGCCGGCGACGAGGCCTTTCGACCGCCGTGGGGCCGGGTCGGCAAGAGGCAGCCGACCGCCGTGGGTACGGGTCGGCCTCGAGGCAGCCGACCGCCGGGATACATACGCCGGCCACGAGGCAACCGAATCCAGACGGCCACGGCCGGGTCCTTCTTCCGGGAGACACGAGCGCTTGCTGTTCAACTCGCTGACCTTCGTCGCCTTCTTCGCCCTGGTGCTGGCGCTCCACAACGCGCCGCTGCCCTGGAAGCTCAAGAAGACGAATCTCCTCATCGCCAGCTACCTGTTCTACGCGGCGTGGAACCCTCCTTTCGTTCTGCTGCTGTGGCTCTCGACGATCGTCGACTGGCACGTGGCGAAGCGGATCTTCGTCGCGGACCGGCAGTCCCGCCGTCGCGCCTGGCTCGGCGTCAGCATGGTCGTGAACCTCGGGCTGCTCGGCTACTTCAAGTACGGCGGCTTCCTGCTCGAGAACTGGCAGACCCTGATGTCCGCGATCGGGGTCACGTGGACGGCGCCCGGGTGGGACATCGTGCTTCCGGTGGGGATCTCGTTTTACACCTTCCAGACGATGGCCTACTCGCTGGACGTGTACCTGCGGCGCGCCGAGCCGGCCGACTCGCTGCTCGACTTCGCGCTGTTCGTGACCTTCTTCCCGCAGCTGGTGGCGGGGCCGATCGTGCGGCCCACTCAGCTGATCCCCCAGTTCCAGAAGCCGGTGCGGGCGACGCGCGACCAGCTGCTGTGGGGACTCGGCCTCATGACGCTCGGCCTGTTCGAGAAGATGGTGATCGCGGATGCGGCGCTCGCCCCGGCGGCCGACGCGGTGTTCGGGGCGGAGAAGGCGGTGCCGTTCTCGGACGCCTGGCTCGGGACGCTGGCCTTCGCGGGGCAGATCTTCTCCGACTTCGCCGGCTACTCGACGGTGGCGATCGGGGTGGCGCTGTGTCTCGGCTTCTCGCTGCCGGACAACTTCCGCTTCCCCTACGCGGCGATCGGCTTCTCGGACTTCTGGCGCCGCTGGCACATTTCGCTCTCGACCTGGCTGCGCGACTACCTCTACATCCCGCTCGGCGGGAACCGGAAGGGCTGGCACCGTACTCAGGCCAACCTGATGATCACCATGCTGCTCGGCGGCCTGTGGCACGGCGCGGCGTGGACTTTCGTGGTGTGGGGCGGCCTGCACGGATTCTATCTGGGGGTCGAGCGCTTCATCCGCGAGCGATGGGGCGCCACGAGGAGAGGCGCGCGGATCGCCTCGACGGCCGCTTTCAGCTTCTTCCTGGCCCTGCTCACGTACTTCCTGGTGAACCTCACCTGGGTGTTCTTCCGGGCGCAGAGCTTCCCGCAGGCGTGGAGCCTAACGCGCGCCATGCTCGGCTTCGGAGCGCCCGAAGCGGAGCTCGTGCTCTCGAGCTTCCTCGTCATCACCGTCCTGACGGTCACGGTCGGCATGCTGGCCGTGCACTGGTACATGCGGAATCGCCGCCTCGAAGACGT